>NZ_JBFBLV010000008.1:0-125958 GCF_040686835.1 Specibacter sp. NPDC078692 | reverse complement strand
CGAGGGACCCGCGCCGAGGCACGAGCCGTGGGAGGGTGTGGTGGGCCCACACACCCGAGGGACCCGCGCCGAGGCACGAGCCGTGGGAGGGTGTGGTGGGCCCACACACCCGAGGGACCCGCGCCGAGGCACGAGCCGTGGGAGGGTGTGGGGATTAGATGGAGTATTCCGGGGCGGCCCAGACAACCACTTCGGGGTGCTCGTAGAAACGGTAGCCTTCGCCGCGGACGGTGCGCACGGTGTTGGCGAGGCGGCCCAATTTGGAGCGCAGGCGGCGAATGTGAACGTCGATGGTGCGCTCGTTCGGCACTTCATCAGCGTTGGACCAGAGGCCTTCGAGGAGTTCGTCGCGGCCCACGGTGCGGGTGCCGTTCTCCACGAGGTAGTTCAACAGTTCAAACTCCTTGAAGGTCAGGTTCAAGGTGTCGCCGTCGAGGTGGACTTCGCGGCGGGCAAGATCGATCAGCACGCCGGTGGGACGCTGTTCGGCGGGGGGAATGCGCACGGCTTCTGCGCGCTGGCGGCTGGCAACTGTGGGGTCGCCGAAGGTGGAGCGGACTACATCCAGCGCAGTTCCAACGGCGTCTGAGGGGGCAATCGCCACAGCGGCATAGCTCTGCGCCTGCGGGACGAGAGTTTGGGCGTACGCCCGGATGTCCTGGGCAAGCTTGGCCAGTGATGTGCCAGCAGCCGCTGCCGTATCCTCGTCCACACCCACGTAGAGCACGAAGCCGCGGGCCACGTTGTCGGGGCTGACGCCGCGGAGGTTATCCGAGCCGGCCCCTGCAATCACGGGGGTGGGAGCTGTCATGGGGTTGCTGTCTGTGGCCGGAACTGCGCGTAGACGAGCTGCGGCGTTTCCAGCGTCGGCACGGAAGCCCAGGTGTTCGGGCTGTGCGCTGCGAGTTGAGGATCCCTGGCCGGTGTTGCGGGCAACAGCCTTGGCGGCATTGCGGACAGAGATGTGGACGTAACCGGATGCTACTGACATTGAACTACCTAGCTGTATGGCCGTGTGACTACGGCGCGAATGCTTCCTGCGGTTCTGTCCCTCCAGAACCATGTTGCCTTGTATTCCAAGGCCGACCCAAGGGCCAAGACTTGTACCTGCCACGCCGTACATTGCTTCAAGCGTCATCCGCTGTACTGCTATCCGCCGATGTTTGCAATGATTGCAATGTGCGGTGATCAGGGCTGTGAGTTAGGCCTGCATTCGACAACCACGCATAAGCCCTCCGGTGGCTCCGGAACGGACAGTTGCTGCGGCTGCAGAATTTACTGAGTGGGTGTTCACACTTGTCAGTGTCCTACGTAACAAAGCGAACTTGCAAGTAACAAAGCCCCAAAGTGTCCAGCATGTGAGATTGTGATCTAATTTGTGATCAAGCTAATATTGTTGCTTTCCTCTCATTTTTGAGGAGAAAGGCAAGATATGCCGAATTAAAAGATTCAAAGAGCTTAAGCAGTGGTGGTTTATTCGGCTATATGTCCATTTTTGATAAAATTGTTTTCTCACTGCCAGCGCACGCCCAGAGTGGGTCCTGCAAGTTACTCAAAGCGTGCAGCTTCCTCCCAGAGTTTCACGCTAAGTGAACGGAAGTTTACAAGCAGGTGTCGGGATGGAGTACGCGCTAGCAGGGGCCACTCGCAGGCATAAAGCGGGCCGCACCTGACCGGCCCGACAGTCGAACGGGTTAACTGGCCGAACGGGTTAACTGGCCGAACGGTGCAGGCCCAGGACGGGCCAATGGGGGCGTAGGCCCCTGATCTGGTCCCGCAGCCTGACGTTGTTGCGCCGATTCATCAGGAACAAAGCGGCTAAGCCGGCAAGAAGAGCAACAACCGCTGCGAGCCCCAAGGACCAGCGCGCCCCAAATTCAGTGGCAATCCAGCCCACCAACGGCGCACCTATGGGCGTCCCGCCCTGCAAGACCACCATGTACACGGCAAGAACTCGTCCCCTCATGGCCGCATCGGTGGACAACTGGATGGTGGTGTTACAGGCATTCATGAACGTGAGTGAGGCCAGCCCCACCGGTACCAGAGCCACTGCGTAGAGGACGTAGCTCGGCATGACTGCGGCCACGCCAACGGTGATCCCGAACCCTAGGGCACCGCCAATGATGTACACCATCCGGGTGTTCTGGCGCCGGGCCGCCAACAGCGCAGCTCCCAGCGTGCCAATTGCCATGACCGACCCCAGCAGCCCATACTCCCCCGCCCCCAGGTCAAACACAGTGGTGGCCATAAGCGCGTTAGTGATCTGGAAGTTCATGCCAAAGGTGCCCACCACGAACACCAGCACCATGATCATGAGCAGATCGGGCCGCTGCCGAATGTACACTAGCCCTTCACGAATCTGCCCCTTGGCCCGGGGCACGTGCACCGCAGGGACGAGCTGATCGGCTCGCATCCGCCACAGTGAGACGATCACGGCCGCAAAGCTGGCGGCGTTGATCAGGAAGGCCGGTCCCGTGCCAACCAGCGCGATCACCAGCCCGGCAACACCGGGGCCAGCAAGACGGGCCAGATTGAAGGACGCGCTATTAAGTGCGACGGCGTTGGGGACGTCTTCCTTGCCGACGACTTCCGAGACAAACGCCTGTCTTGACGGAGCATCAAAGGCGCTGGCCACACCCAGTAGGAGCGCCAATGCATACACATGCCACAGATGTACAGAGCCCGTGACCACCAAGATTCCCAACAAAAGCGCACAGATCCCCATGGCCGATTGGGTAACTAGCAACAGCTTTCGCTTGTTGACGCGGTCTCCCAAGAGCCCCGCGTAGGGCCCTAGGAAAATAATGGGCAGAAATTGTAGGCCAGTGGTGATTCCCGCGGCTGTTCCTGAATTGTTGGTCAGAACCGTCAAGACCAGCCAGTCTTGCGCCACTCGCTGCATCCACGTACCGATGTTGGAGACCAGCGCACCGGTCACCCAGAGCCGATAGTTGCGCACCTTGAGCGCTCGGAACATTGAACTCATTAGGCGCTCATCTCCTGCAGGATCAAGGCCGCCTCATGGAGAGTGCTCCGCTCCTGTGGGGTCAGCGCGGCAACTCGCTGCGCCAGCCACGCGGTTCGCAAGGAGCGCGCTTGGCGCAGTGCAGCACTCCCGGCAGCGGTGATGCTGATCAATACTTGGCGCTTGTCCAAGGGATTTTCACTCCGGCTGACAAAATCAACTGCCGCTAAGTCATTGACAATCCGAGTCATGGACGGCGCCTGCACCTGTTCCCGTGCAGCCAACTGCCCCACGGTCCGAGGCCCTTCCCCTAGCCCCGCCAGCACCGAGTAGCGTCCGGGACTCAATTCCCCTGTCGCCGCTTCAGCCCGGAGCCGCCTCGAGGTACGCATCACGGCCACCCGCAGTTCCGCGGCCAAGTGCCCTGGATCTTGGGCGTCAGTATCTTGGACGGGTTGCGGGGAATGTTCAGTCATGGTTGCTCATCTACCTAGTTACAAAAGTTTCGTATCTTCTGCTTCCAATCATAGATCGTTAGCATTGCTAAGTAAATGTCAACTTGCTCACCCGCCAAAAAGTCGCCTACTACAAAGGTCGTTACCATAATGTGACATATGGTTTCGGTTCGGTTACGCTGGCTAAAGTGCCTTCTGAATCATTACCGGTTCTGGCATCAATGGACGGTTCGCCGAGCTCTGCCGCCGCCCATTCCCACCAGATCCATGGCAGAGACGGGGGACCCAATCTTTACGGGCCTTCCCATAATGGAAGCCCTTGGGGTTAAGCCAGCGCAACGAAAATAGGCAGTGAATACTGCCTCTGGAAGCTGCGCGGCCGGATTCTCTAGTCCGTTCCCGACAGCTCACCTCGCAGGCGTAGAGAGGCACCACACATGTCTGCAGCACCTCAGCGCGGCCGTCGTCGCGCAGAACCAGCAAGCCGGCCCTCACTTCGCGACCTAGCTACTGTCCACAAAGGAACGGCCCGCACGGGAACCCGTGCGGCCACCCCGCGCAGCGTTTCTGCTGTCTCTACCACCGCCAAGTGCATGGCCGCTGTAGCCGTCGTGGGCGCCTTGATGGCTGCCGGATCGGTGGCCTCAAACACCATGAACCCTGTGGCCGATGGCGCGGACACGCGCAGCCTGGTCGCAGCCATTGATCAGGGCGTACCCACTGCTATCTCTGCCCCGTCGGACGCAGCCATTAGCTTCTCCGGGATCACCGTCAGCTCCAAGGCTTCGCCCACAACCACACCTTCCGCGGCTCCGGTCAAGCCCGAAGCCGCTGCGGTCACTCCCGTGGCGAGCCCTGAAGCTGCCCCGCTTGCACGCCCCGCCGCCGTGGATGACCCCGCCGCAGCGAAGGCTTTCGCGGCCAGCCAGCTGGGTTCCCACGGCTGGGGTGCGGACCAGATGAACTGCCTAAACCTGCTCTGGGAGCGCGAATCTAACTGGCGCACCACGGCCGAGAACGCCTCCAGTGGCGCTTACGGGATTGTCCAGTCGCTGCCAGCCAGCAAGATGGAAAGCGTCGGATCCGACTGGGCCACCAACTATGAAACCCAAATCCGTTGGGGCCTGGGCTACATCGAAGGCCGTTACGGATCACCTTGCGGGGCCTGGGGCCACTCCGAATCCGTGGGCTGGTACTAACTACAGCGCGAACGCAGCTCAGCGCGAGCCTAGCACCGCTTAGCACCGCATGAAAGGCGAGTCTATGGCTGATGAAACCGCTGCTCGCCACGAGCTGATTACCGCGCTAGGACTACTGCCGATTCCCGGCGGCACCGTCCACTTGCGCGACGCCCGCTCAGGCATCACCCGGGACGAGGCACTACTCCCCTTCACCCTCGGCAAGACCCAACTGACCCGCGGCATGTGGGATCTGGTGAGCGGGCCGACGTCGAACTTCACTTCCTCATTCCCTTCCTCTACTGCCACTGCTAACCCTGCGGTCCCCATGGCGTCTGCCGCTGACGACGCCGGAACCCCACTTGCGCTCGACCGGCGCCCCGCGCAACCCCTCACCTGGTTTGACGCCGTCGGCTGGTGCAATGCTGCCTCGGAATTGGCTGGCCTGACGCCCGCGTACGCCATCGCCGGCCGCGACGTTTTCTGGGATGTCGACTCAGACGGCTTCCGGCTGCCCACGGAAGCGGAATGGGAGTGGGCTGCGCGCGCCGGTTCGACAGGCCCGCTGTACGGTGAACTGCCCGACATTGCCTGGACGTTTTTGGATAGTCTTGACGGCCCGCAAGACGTTGGCACTAAAGAACCCAACAGCTTCGGACTCTTCGACATGATCGGCAATGTCTGGGAATGGTGCTGGGACTACGCCGACACCGCCCGCTACGGTGACTACAGAAGTTTGCGTGGAGCCGGCTGGGATGATCGCCCGTGGAGCGCCCGGGCGTCGGTCCGCCGAGGCAGCGCCCCGGATGCCGTGCTGGAAGATGTGGGATTCAGAGTGGCTCGCGGTGCGGTGGGTAAACCTGGCACCATGGCCGCTCAAGGCTGGTCCGCTGACGCCGACAGAAACAGGGCCGCCATCACGGGTCCACGGCCCGTTGGCTGGACCCCGCTGCGCCACTGACGGCCTCCCTGCGCCGCCCACAGATCAGCTGCGCCGCCGCATACGAAAAATGCCACAGTTTGACGTTGTTGCCATGGTTCAAACCCTGGCAACAACGTCAAACTGTGGCATTTCCTATCAGTGTGCTTAGTCCACTACGCCGTACAGGCGGTCGCCCGCGTCGCCGAGGCCCGGCACGATGTAGGAGTTCTCGTCGAGACCCTCATCGATAGAGGCCAAAACTACGTGCACGTTGTCGCGTCCGCCGTGGGCAGCTTCGAGCTTGGCGAGGCCTTCCGGTGCTGCGAGCAGGCAGATGCAGGTGATGTCCGCGGCACCGCGGTCAAAGAGGAACTTGAATGCCTCGATCAGGGTGCCGCCGGTGGCGAGCATGGGATCCAGGACGTACACCTGGCGGCCAGTGAGGTCTTCGGGAAGACGCTCGGCGTAGGTGATGGCTTCGAGGGTTTCCTCGTTGCGTGCCATGCCCAGGAAGCCAACCTCGGCGGTGGGCAGCAGGCGGGTCATGCCCTCGAGCATGCCCAGGCCAGCACGCAGAATCGGCACGACCAGGGGTGTCGGCTTGACCAGACCAGTACCAATAGCGTTGGTCACGGGCGTCTCGATGTTGACGGGCTCCACGCGCACTTCACGAGTCGCCTCGTAGGCCAGCAACGTGACCAGTTCTTCAGTCAGCTGACGAAAAACCGGTGACGGCGTGTTCTTGTCTCGAAGAACAGTCAACTTGTGGGCAATAAGCGGATGATCCGCAACGAATACGCGCATAAATAAAAGCTACCATTGAGCCGTGTCCAATTCCCCAGATTTGCCAAGAATCGAGACCACTACCACGGCTTTGCATGCTGCGTGGATGGGTATTGCGCTTACTCAGGCACAGCAGGCCTTGCGCACGGCGGATGTCCCCATCGGCGCTGTCGTCCTCGGACCGGACGGTGAAGTCCTGGGTTTGGGCCGAAATGAGCGTGAGGCGCATGGGGATCCCACCGCTCACGCCGAGGTGGTGGCCATCCGTGAGGCTGCCGCGAAGTTGGGGGAATGGCGGCTCGCTCATTGCACGCTCGTGGTGACATTGGAGCCGTGCACCATGTGCGCCGGGGCCATTGTGCTGGCGCGCATTCCGAAGGTGGTCTTTGGCGCGTGGGATGAGAAGGCCGGAGCAGCTGGGTCAGTATTTGATGTGCTGCGCGAACGCCGACTCAACCATTGGGTGGAAGTGTTCCCCGGTGTGCGCGAGGACGAATGCGCCGCTCTCCTGAAAAATTTCTTCGCCAGCCACCGCCTGTAGGCGCCGGGACCGCACCGTCTGTAGCTACACCGTCAAGGCGTAATCATGATCGACTGTGACGGCATGACGCACGAGACCCGCTGAATTTCTAGCGCTCCGGAATTGGGCGGGGCACCCACGCGGTTGTTCCGTCCAGTGTCATCGCACCAGTCGAGGTTATATGGATAAGCCGAGACCACTGCTTGGCCGGGGACGGCAGTTTCGGGGAGCAAAAGATCTGTACGGAACCCGCCGGCGTCGTTCATGGGGGCTTGGAGCTCCAGAATTATGGTTCCCGAGGAATCGAGCACCTCAATGTGTATTTGGGCGCTATCGCCGTACCTCGGATTGCAGGTGGCATCATTGGCTTGAACAGTGAAGCTGCCACCGCGCTGAGCCGAATCGGCACTCAGTGAGAACGGTGGCGGCATGCAGGCCGAGCCCATCGGCGCCGTCCCGAGAGGCCCCGAACAGCCGGTCACGGCCGCACCCGTGAACAGTGCGGCCGCGGCTGCCATGGAGTACACCTTGCGCATGGTCAAACTCCTCTTCCGAAGCCCGCCGCTGCGTTGATCGCGTCGATCCGCTTTTGCCTGCTCGACGGCGAATCCAGACTGAAGGAGCGGAAGTCGCCTAGGGCTTCGCGAATGAAGGTCTCGACCTCTTTAATGCGCTGCGCCACAGCCACCGTGGGTGGCTGGAAGGTCCAGTACGCGATGCGTTCGGCTCCGGGATCGTACTGCCACAGGCCAATAATCCGGCCGCGGTCCACGATGGGGTGGTCCGGCAGGTCCGCCTGAAGCGCAAGCTTGGCACCCACCAGATGAAGCTCCCGGTCCCCCTCGGAAAAATGGTCGGCAGCGTTGCGACGGAGCAGGAAGAGAGAATCCGAGCCAGCGAGCAGCTGAATTTGCTCTTCATCCGGGGCGGTAAAAGTGGCCGCTTCCGCCACATCGCGGGGCAGCATCCACAGCCCACCCGGATCCACCACGGCGGATTCAACGGCACCCACGGCTGCGAGCGCGGCCTTGGTTTGCGCCACGGTAAACGCGGTGAACCACTGGCTCTGTTTGAGTGTGGCTCCGCCAGTCCAGGCTAGGTAGCTTTCCATCAGGTGCGCCCGGGCTTGTTCCGGAGTCTCCTCGGCAGCGGGCAATCCCCACGCCGTGTAGGCGTAACGCTGCTGGTCCAGCCGCCCATTGATGGGCACGCGGCGGATGCGACCATCGGCCTGCAGCAGCCCGAGCACCGTGGGCAGTGTTGTGGAGGCGCCCTTCTTCTTGCCCTCCTCGCCCAGACTGCGCACGGCATCACCGAGTTGGCCTTTGAGTTGTTTCGGATCCAGCGGGTCCTGCGCCTTGTGGAGCATCTTCAGGGTCTTATCTGCGAGCGCGTTCACCTCGGAACGTTCGACGCCGAGCTTGTCTAAGACTTTTACCGTCGCCTCTGCTGCCCCTTGGCCAAGGGACAGCGCCCAGGCGTAGTCACGCTCCCCCAGCACATAGGTGCAGCCGCGCGCCGTCGGGAGTTCATGGATGTGAAGGGCTGCTACCTCGGCGTCGGCCTGCTCACGGCGGATGCCTGCGCGTGCGAAGAGCGTCATATAGGGATTGGCGCCGCCGATCGAGCGGGCCCAGCCTGCTTTGGCGAAGACGTCTGCGGCGTTGCTGCCCGCAAGGGATCCGTCGAGGCCCTGTTTGTGCCAGCTCCAGGCACGCTGCGTTGCACTGTCCATGAGGCCATCTTGCCTTATCGATGCACGATCCATAGGCGGGCGCGGAAGCTCATTTTTGTTGTACGGCTTTGACCCGGTAAGGTTGACGCGTTGGTGACGTGTCCGAGCGGCCGAAGGTGCAACACTCGAAATGTTGTTCAGGTGAGAGCCTGACGTGGGTTCAAATCCCACCGTCACCGCCAATGTGATGTCGTGACATCGCCAACGCAAGCTCTCTCCTTCGGGAGGGAGCTTGCGTCGTTTCGGCGTCAGAATTCGGTGTTAGCGGTGGGTTAGCGGCCAAAAAACGGTTTCCAACGCATACTTGAGCCATGGAACAGCAACCAGCCGCCGGGAGCCGCACTCCCCTAATCCTGCTGGGCAGCATCTTGTTGCTCGTCGTCGTGGCCTTTGTGGTGGTACTGACCCGCGGGCCAGCAACTCCCGCAGACCCCGGGTCACCCGAAGGCGTGGTTCACAGTTACGTCACCGCATTGCTTGCCGGGGACAAGGAATCCGCCGCTGGCCTGCTCTCCTCCGAAGCAACTAGCGAGTGCCACGCCAACGCATTCCTTGATGCAGGCCTTGACGACGGGAACCTACGCGTCGGACTCGTGGCAACCACGATCAGCGGAACAAATGCCACCGTGAAAGTCACCATCAGTGAAACCATGGGTAATGGACCCTTCGGCTTGGGCCAGAGCAACTACCAGGATTCCTTCACGTTGCTGAAATCCGGTGACACCTGGCTCATTAGCGCAGCCCCGTGGCCTTTGTTGGCATGCAGCGAGTCGGCGGTGAACCACCCATGAGCGTGAATCTCCCGGTACAGAGCACCGGTGCTTTGCCAACAGTGCGCAGACTGGTGCTCTACATTCTGCTTTTCACCCTGGTCACCCTCGCGGCGGTCGGTGCCGCAGGACTACTGGGGCTGCTGTTTACCTCGGGAAGTGGCGACGATCCGGGACGCACTGACAATCTGGCCAGATCCCTCGCTTTCGTCATCATTGCGGGTCCGCTGGCACTACTGCTGTGGCGCTCGCTGGCCAAACGCTTGCTGGATTCGTTTGAATCTGCGGCCTTAGCTTGGGGCCTGTATGTGGCAGCCATGTATTCCACATCGCTGGTAGTTGCCAGTACGGGGTTGTTCTCCCTGCTGGGGAAGCTTCTATCAGCACACACCCAGGGGTGGGCGCAGGACCTCTCAACAGCCCTCATCTGGGCAGCCGTTTGCTGGTGGCACCATCAAATGTGGAGCGATCCTCGCCGTTCGCCACGTAGCCTTCCAAATCTGCCGGGCATTCTCGCCAGCTGGTATGCGGTGATCCTCGTGGCTACGGCGACGGTGAGTGCCTTAGTCATGGTCTTTTCCGCGACCATAGACTCGATCTTCAACAACTTCTCCGCGGGTTCGCCATGGTGGCGCGGGGCGCTGGCGCAGTTGCCATGGATTGTGGGTGGACTCGCCCTGTGGTGGTGGCATTGGACACGCAAGCACATGGGAATGGTACGTGGCGGTTTCTCCGATGTTGCACTGGTACTTCTCGGTCTCCTTGCAGCAGGCGCAGCAGCACTAGGCGGCACCGGCTATCTGCTCTACGCCCTTGGCCGTTCCGCCGTGCACGGAACCGACGCCCAGTCACTCTCGCCGGTGCCGTTATCACTTGGTGCGGCACTAGTCGGCGCCCTGATCTTCAGCCTGGCGTGGCAGGAATTGGGTTCGCGTTCCGTGGAGACCACGAGCGCTGGACGGCTTGTGTCCGCGGGACTCGGTTTGGCATCCATGGCCTCCGGATTCGGCGTCTGCATCAATGCACTACTGGCTGCGCTGACTCCCCCGCTGGCAGGGGACCGGGGTATTGACCTACTGTTGGCCGGTCTGATCTGGCTAGTGCTCGGCTCGCTGGTATGGGTATGGGCGTGGCGCCCCCACAAACCCGCAGATCCACGCGGACGCAGGGTATATCTTGTCGCGGTGTTCGGCGCCAGCGCGGTGGTGGCCCTGATCGCACTGCTCTTCGCCGGCTTCCGTATTTTCACTTTCTTCTTGGAACCGGGCACTGTGGCATCAGGGCTACTGGATTCGGTTCGCGCACCGATTGGCCTCCTGACAGCCACACTCTTGGTAGCGATCTACCACTTTGAAGTCTGGCGCTCGGACAGGACGCTGATTGAAGCCGCGGAACCCGCTAGCTCCGGAACCATTGAATCAATCATCCTGGTAGCCGGAGAAGACAGCCCCGAAATCAGCCGTGCCCTGGGTTCCATGACAGGCGCAAAGATCCAGGTGCTGGTCAGAGCCGGGGAAGGCTACCAAGCCAGCGCTGATGACCTGACGGCAGCCTTGGACGCAGCAGAAACGCAGTCACCGAGGATCATGTTGCTGGTGGAGGGTGCAGGTTCGGTGCGAGTCATCGACCTCGCATAGCCTCGGCAGTTGTCGTGGACCGATGCCCAGCGACCGGATGTGACGTGCGCCCTCAGGTTCGCGCCGGAGATCGTCGCCGCACTCAATACGCTCGGCATGCAGGTCAAGCACCACTACTCTAGCCTGTAGCAATCCGCTACAATTGAATTATGAGCAGCACAATTCCCATGAGGGTGGATAGCGACCTGTTCGACGCTGCGAAGTCGGTCGGCGCCGTGGCAAGTCGCAGCGCGGCGCAGCAGATCAGCCACTGGGCGCGGATTGGACGCGAGCTTGAAGCTGCCCCAAACGTGGGCGTGCGCGACATTGAGCGCGTGCTCGCCGGAGAGAAACCATACGATGACCTCGGTGAGCACGATCAGGCAATAGTGCGGGCAAGCTGGGATGAGCGGGTAACCGAACGTCTGGCCAGCTTGGATCTCGCTGTCGAATTCACGCAGGCTGGGCGTTCCTGGACAGAAGCAGATGAGCAAGGCTCTGTCGTCGTGCGGGGTAGCACTAACATACCAAGCCCCGCCGGTCCGGGCCCCACTGATCCGGACGCCTAACAGGTGCCGCTCCTCCACCTAGTTGCCGGGCCGAACGGCTCCGGAAAATCCACCTACGTCGAGCGAATCCTCCAGCCGGTGACACTCCTGCCTTTCGTGAACGCGGATCTCATTGCGGCCGAACGCTGGCCGGAAGCCCAAGTCAAGCATGCTTACGAAGCATCCCGGGCCGCAGCCGAGGAACGCTTACAGTTGCTGGCAGATGGGCAGTCGTTCATCACCGAGACGGTGTTCAGCCACCCGAGCAAGCTCGGCCTGATCCGCGAAGCTCACCTTCGGGGGTACCTTGTGCATCTGCACGTGCTGCTCCTCCCCGTCGATGCGGCCGTGAATCGCGTCGCCGAACGTGTTCAGCACGGCGGACATGACGTGCCCGAGCAGAAGATCCGCGAACGCCATGCGAGGCTGTGGGACCTGATCGCGGATGCGCGCTCGGTTGCGGACCGCGCCGAATTCTTCGACAACAGCTCCGCTAAACGCCCATTCCGACGCGTCGCCGAATACGAGCGCGGGCGGATTGTGGGCGAACCCGGGTGGCCCGTTTGGGCGCCGGCGACGCTTACCGACTGACACTGCCACCACAGACTCACTCCCCGCGGCTACGCTTGTCACCGCGATCGCAGCCCATCTTCTTTAACTCAGCCACTACATCGTTGAACTGAGAGCGAAGTGGGTGGCTTCCTGCTCGTGACAGCGGCACCGAGGTTATCACTGATGATGCTTTTTCCTTTGACATCTGGCCCTTGAGCTTCTGCCCCAAACCGGCAGTGTTGGTGGTTGCCGTCAGAATTCTACTCACGCAAGCACCCCAGAAGCCTATCCCCCGCCTTTGGCTTAGGGCCCCGACAGGAAATTGCTAAGATGAGATGTCCGACGACGTCGGCGAGCTTGTTTCGTTGCGCACCACATCTGCGGGGCACTAAGGCAACGATGATCCCCGGCCCGGGTCTATAGGGCCGTCGAACAAAGGAAACCATTGGGTACTCAGACAAAAACACAGACTTCGGCACATGCTTCTGAAAGCACCTCCGGTGACATGGCTGGCAACATCATCGGCATCGGCGCAGTAATCATCGGCGTTGCCGGTTTTGGCGGCTTGATCTTTTTCGGCATGTAATCACGCCGTGCACCGCACAAAAACGCCCATCGATAATTCGATGGGCGTTTTTTGGTTGCTGCGGTTGCAACAACCTTTGAACTACTTCTCGCAGGCTATGCCGTCGCCATCGCGATCCAACTTGGTGCTGTAGCCAGGCTGGTTCCTATACAGTGGTGCCGCCCCTGCATCTTTGACTGCCGTGCAGTTTTGATAGGAGACATCGGCCGGCGCCTCCACGAGCGGCTGTATCGCCGGGGCCTGTGGCTGAGCGGCCTCTTGAGCTGCCTCTTGAGCTGCCTGCTGGGCTGCCTTTTCAGCAGCCACACGTGCACTGTCATCGGCCGCGGCTTTCGCGACGGCCGCCGCCTCCACAGCAGCTTTTTCGGCAGCAACCTTTTCCATGGCGGCTTTCTCAACCGCCACCTTTTCATCGGCAACGCGCTTGGCCTCAACACGCTTCTCTTCAGCGCGTTGCGCCAGCAGAGTCGTGGACTCGCTCTCTCCCATCCAGACGAGTGCGTCTTGATCGTCGAGAGTGCACACCAAGGTTGCTGCGCCTTCCTGGACAGATTTGCCGTCGTCAAAGCAGTCTTCCAGCAGCACGTATCGAGGAGTCGGGCTGGCTGAGGGAGTAGGCGAAGTTGTCCCTGCTGCAGTCATCTCTGCAAGCGGAACAATGCCACTAGGGGCCGGCTCCGTACCCGGCAGCATCATTGCTCCAGCTATCAAGGTAACTAGGCCTACCCCAACCGCAGCCCCCGCACTTTTGCGGCGCGGTAGTCCCATCCATGATGGGCGGCCAGTAACAAGGGAATAGAGTGCCGAAATAACCAAGAACAAAGCAAAAGCTACCAGCCAGCTCATGAAACCAGCTGTCGGCAAAGTGATAACTAGAATCAGGAGCCAAATCGCCACCGTAATCCAAAATGACTTTGATGCTCGCCAACGACTCTTACTGCTCATCACAGAAAAATTGCCACTCATAACGCCCCCAACGGATCTCTAGTTTTTCCGATACCAACAATGCATCTGGACAGATGTGAGGTCAGCCTAGACCAAAGGGGCACAGAGAACACACAGGGTCCATACAGTGAACCTTGGGGCCGGTATCAGAGAATGGAAGCATGACTTTTCCGTCCGCTCCCCCGGCTGGTAACCTGGCAGCCACCCCGTCAGTAGCGCCTGTAGCCGCACCGGCAGATGCTCCAGCCCCTGCCGCCCTGCCCAAGCTAACGCGCGCCGACGGTGAGCCCATCCGCGCCCTGGTAGTGGATGACGAACCCGAGCTGGCCGATCTGATGCGCCGCGGACTGGAAATCACCGGCTGGGAAGTCAGAACCGCCAACGACGGTTTTGAAGCCTTGAAGATCGCCCGCGAGTTTTTCCCGGACGTTTTGGTGCTGGATATCATGATGCCTGGGATGGACGGCGTCGAACTTCTGCAAAGGATCCGCACCATTTATCCCGAGGTGCCCGCACTGTTCCTGACTGCCAAAGACGCCGTCGCAGACAAGGTCAGCGGTCTGCAATCCGGCGGCGACGATTACGTCAGCAAGCCCTTCAGCATGAAGGAAGTCCTGCTGCGGCTGCACCGAATTGTCCAACGCTCCGGGATCACGGCGCCCAACTTCGGACTCCTCACAGTAGGGGACTTGAGCCTGAACAAAGACACCAAGGCCGTGCAGCGCGCCGGCGTGGACATCAATCTGACCGCCACCGAATTTGAACTGCTGAAATTTCTGATGGAAAACCCACGCCACGTGGTGAGCAAGGCCCGCATTCTGGAACGCGTCTGGAACTACAACTTTGGCGGCCAAAGCAACATTGTGGAGCTCTACATCTCCTACCTGCGCAAGAAGATCGACGCCGGGCAGGAACCCATGCTGCACACCGTCCGCGGCTCCGGCTATGTGATCAAACCATGTCAATGACCAGCATTACGCGCAATCTTCTGCGCCCCAGCAGCTGGCATCTGAGCACCCGCCTAGTAGCCGTCATGCTGGCCCTGCTCACAGTCATTTGTGTGCTGGTGGGCATGGTGAGTTACTCGGCTCTAAGCATGACCGTGCGGAGCCAGCTCGACTCCTCCCTGCAGCAAGCGTCCGGGCGCACAGTCTCCTTCTACACGAGTCAAAACGGCTCCAGCCTGCCGGACCCGCTCAACGCCCGAGCCACCAGCGCAGGCCAGTTGAGCGCGGTCTTGAGCAACGGCGTCGTCCACTATGCGGCGATCCTTTCCGATAAGGGGGAACGCCAACAACTCACCACCGCCGACGCCGATATCCTGGCCGGGCTCTCCCCCAACGGCGAACTCAGCACCAAAACGCTGTCCATCGGCGAATATCGGCTGCAGACCCAAGCCGCTCCCAACCGCGACATCCTCATCACCGGGCTGCCCCTCGCCGCCACCGAGCAGACGCTGTCCACCCTGGTCCTCTCCATCGTGCTGGTCTCGCTGGCCGGACTGCTGGCACTGGGCTGGGCGGGGACGGCCATCATCCGGCGCAGCTTGCGCCCACTCGCGCAGCTTTCGGACACCGCCACCCGGGTTTCAACGCTCAGGCTCGACGCCGGAGAGGTCACCTTGGGTGCCCGGGTTCCGGACGCGGCGGCCCATCCGGGCACCGAGGTGGGCAATGTGGGGCACGCATTCAACGCCATGTTGGAGAACGTCTCCCATGCGCTCGAAGCCCGGCAGCACAGCGAGACCAAACTGCGCCGATTTGTGGCCGATGCCAGCCATGAGCTGCGCACCCCGCTGACCGCCATCCGCGGCTATGCCGAACTGCTGGCCATGACCGAACAGCTCAGCCCGGACGGCCAAACATCGTTGGACCGCGTGCAGGATCAATCGGTGCGCATGAGCCGACTCGTGGAGGATCTGCTGACGTTGGCCCGGTTGGATGAAGCCGCAGCAGGATTGGCTGGTCCAGGGTCCGCCGGCTCAGGAGCAGCTGTTCCAGGAGCAGACGGTTCGGGGGCTGCGCGTAACGGAAAACTGATGGGTGCCCCCACCGTGGTCAATCTAAGTCCGCTGGTCATGGAGACGGTACGCGATATCCAGGTGGCCACCCCCGATCATGTTTGGACACTGACCGTGCCCGATGAACCCGTCGAGGTTTTGGGCGAAGACCAGGCCCTGCGGCAGATCCTCTTAAACTTGCTGTCCAATGCTGCCAAGCACACCCCGTCCGGAACAGCCGTTCACACCGCCGTCTCCCACACACCTGATGGGTGGTGCCTCCTAGAGGTCAGCGACACCGGACCCGGCATCGACTCGGACTTCCAAAACATCATCTTCGACCGTTTCTCCCGCGCGGATCAGGCCCGCACCGGCGCCTCCGGCAGCACTGGGCTGGGCTTGAGTATTGTGCAGGGCATTGTGCGCGCACATCATGGAACTGTGAGCGTCACCAGCGTGCCCGGCCTTACCACTTTCACGGTCCGGCTACCCGGCACCACTGCCGCGGCCCATTCGCCGATGCATCCCACCGCATTTTCTCGGTAAGCTAGTTCGAAGGGAGCACTGTGCCACACGCACCCTTTAGGCTGCTCCGAACCACACTAGTGGGCGCCACCATCTTCGGTCTGGCAGCCGCGGCTCACCTGGTGGCCGGCGGGACATTGCCAGCCCCACCCATTCTGGCAGCCATTTTGGCGCTGCATATTCTGTGCTCCACGGTTGCCACCACGTTCAAGCTGAATCTGCCTGCCATACTCGCTCTGCTAGCCAGCAGTCAGGTGGTTCTGCACCAAAGTTTTGACAGTCTCTCGCACAGCGCCCACGCCGTTGCGGTTACGGGTGCACAGGCACAAGCACAGGCACTGAGCCACCACGGTATGTCTGCCGAGGGACACGCCGCCGCCATGCTGTCCACCGTGATGGCCCCGGACCTGTCATCAACCATGTCATCAGGCATGCCATCAGGCATGGCCTCCTCAGGGCTAGAAGCTCTAAGCCATTCCGGCCCGCTCTCCCTGTGGATGTGGGCGGCCCACATCGCGGCAACACTAGCTGCTGCCGGCCTACTGACCTACGGCGAGAACGCTCTGTGGTCGCTTGCGAACTGGCTGCGTCCGCTGTACCAGCGCGCCGCCGCGGTGCTAGTCATCCCGACCCAGTCCACACGTCCCACCGTGGTCCCGCGCCCGCTGCCCCGTCAGCCGTGGCGCAATCTACGTCCAAATACACGCCGCGGACCGCCCCTTTCGGCCGCAGTTTTCGCCTAACACCCTTCGAGCACTTCGCAGGGTGTCATCCCTGTATCTCTTGCGCATCAGCGCGTTCGAAAGGTTCTCACCATGCGTTTTTCTCGTCCCCTCAAGACCACCCTCGCCGTCGGCGCCACAGGCACTTTGATGCTGATGGGTCTGGGCAGCGCCTCGGCCCACGTCAGCGCCACGCCCACGGAAACCGCCGCTGGCGCCTACACTCTTGTCACGTTTGCCGTAGGCCACGGTTGCGAGGGTTCTTCCACCACCTCGGTGACCATCACCTTGCCCGATGAGCTGAACGCGGCCACCCCCACGGTCAACCCGAACTGGACTATCAGTACGGCCACGCAGAAGCTGGACACCCCGCGCACCTTAGCCAACGGCAGCAAGATCAGTGAGCGCACCGAGTCCATCACCTACACGGCTAAGACTCCGCTGGCTGATCACGAGCGCGACACCTTCACGCTCTCACTCCAGCTGCCCGACGCCGCCGGGACCACCCTGAACTTTCCCACCCTGCAGAAGTGTGAAACGGGCCAGACCGATTGGAAGGAGATTCCGGCCGCCGGCGCGGACCACGATTCGGTGGATTCCCCCGCCCCGGCCATGACCATCACGGCGGCAGTGGCCGGGGATGCGCACGGCGGGCACGGCAGCAGTTCTGATTCCGCTTCTGCTTCTCATACTTCTGAGAAGAACGACGCCGGCACCTCCTGGCCCGCATGGCTTGGCTTGGGTGCGGGGCTGGCCGGGTTGATCTTGGGCGGCTTGGCCTTCTTGCGCACCACCAAAAAGGCGTAGCAGCAAAAGCTCTCATGCCAGCAAGCACTACCCCGCGGAAGCACGGTCTTATTCATAGGACCGTGCCTCCGCGGCGGGGCCTGTTGACTCAGGAATCCATGAGCGGAACAGTGGTGACATGACTACCGCACAGCGAACCATTGACGCACAGCGATCCCCTACCCATCGCCCCACGTGGAGAACCGCACTCGTCCTAGCGGTGGCGCTCGGACTCGGTGGCTCGTTGGCGGCATGTGGCCCAGATAATTCCGGAGATCTGCCCTCCTCGGCCAGTCCCAGTAACACGAGCACCAGCAGCACTAGCTCAGCCAGCCCCAGCGCAAGTTCAACTGCCTCTACAACGGAGGCAACGCCGTCGTCCGCGCCAAGCAGCGCCCCGGTCACACCGCCGGGGCAAACCCCCGTGCTCTGCCCGGCGGCATCGCTGAAGGGTTCCCTCGATGACACAGGCGGCGGCGCTGCGGGACATATTTATATGACGTTATCGGTGACGAATACCTCCGCGACCGATTGCATTCTGGACGGTTACCCGGGCGTCTCGATGGTGAGCGCTGGCAGCACCGAGGCTATCGGGGCACCAGCGGATCGTGATCCAGCGGCGCCGTCGAACGGTCCCATCACGCTGGCACCGGGCCAAAGCGCGGGTGCCACGCTGCGCTACACGCAGGCGGGAAATTACCAGAACTGCCAGCGTGTGCAGGCGGAATCACTGCTGGTTTATCCGCCCAGCGCCTACGACAGCCTTGAGATCGCCCACCCCTTGACCGCGTGCAGCAACGCGGACATCAAGTTGCTCACGATCGGGGCCTTCATGCCGTAGCCGTCCGGCTTCGTCGGCTCTGTTCCCCCGGACCGCGCGGATTCTCGGAGCCTGCACAGCTACGCAAAGTGACCTGTTGCTCCAGCGGATTTCCACTGGAGCAACAGGTCACTTTTAGAACTGTCTGAACCCGTTGGTCTAAGACCGAAGTTCTAGATCAAGTTCTAGATCAAGGCGGAGATTACTCAGCCACTTACTCAGCCACGGGGATCGATTGGGTCTTCAGTTCCTTGATGGTTGCTTCCTGAGCAGTCTTCAAGGAATCTACAAGGGTTCCCTTGCTGGTGACGGCAGCCTTGAAGCCATCTGAAACGCTATTGTACGTTTGTGTCATGGTCGGGCCCCAGAGGAAATCGCTGGATACCTGGGTGGAGGCGGCAGCGAAGACATCGTAGATCTTCTGGTCGCCATAGAATTCAACGCCTTCCTTCAGCGAGGGAAGTTCCAAACCGGCGGTTGTGGCCGGGTAGATATTCGCGGACTCGTTGAGCATGGTCAGTGATTCCGCTGAGGTGTTCAGCCACAGAGCGAACTTCGTTGCTTCGTAGGGGTGCTCGGAGCCTGTGAAGACAACCGTTGATGAACCGCCCCAGTTACCGCTGTCGTTATCGCCCTTCTTCCACTGCGGCATGGGTGCGACGCTCCAGGAACCAGCTGTGTCAGGTGCACCTGAGGCAATGGAGTTTGCACCCCAGACTGCTGAGTTCCAGCTCCATACCTTGCCCGTGTTGTAGGCGTTGTCCCACTCAGAGGTCCAGCCGGGGTAGCTGGAGACCAGGTCGCGGTCAATCAGGTCCTGCCAGTATTCGGCTACGGAGGTGCTGCCCGGGCCAGTCAATTCGACGTTCCATGCGTCGCCGTCGTTCTTGAACCAGCTGTCACCGGTCTGCCACACAAGGCCGGCGAACTGGTTGATATCGTTTTGCGAGAAGTTGGTGATGTAGCTGCCGGTCTTGCGTACTTCGACGGCGGCGGCTGCGAACTCATCCCAGGTGGTGGGGATGGCAATGTTGTTCTTCGTGAACAGATCGCTGCGGTAGAACAGCGCCATGGGACCGGTGTCCTGGGGGATTCCGTACGCGGATCCCTTTTCGCCAAAGCTGACCTGGTTCCAAGCCCACGGAATGAAATCGCTCTGCGCATCGGCCACGTCCTGGCATGCGCCAACGTCCATCAGGCCGTCCTGAACGCGGAAGTTCGGCAAAGCGTCGTACTCTACTTGGCCAAGGTCAGGGGCGTTGCCGGCCTTGAGCTGGTTGAAGAAGTTCTGGTACGTTCCGCTGTTTCCGTTCGGGCCGGTCTGCACCTTGACCTGGATCTCCGGGTTGGCCTTGTTCCAAACGTCAACAACGCTCTCAATCCCGGGGATCCAGGATGTGAAGGAGAGGTTCACGGGACCATCTGAGGGCGTGCAATCGATCGCGGCACCGGCGTTCTCGGTGGTGTCAGCACTTGAACATCCGGTGAGGACCATAGCTGAGAGCATTGCGACTGCGATGGCGCTTTTTAGTGGTTTCATTTCTTCCTCGAAGTGATTGATAGTGATGGACTGAAAATGTGGGGGTGAAAACTATTTGACTGAGCCAGCGCCCAGTCCGCTTCGCCAGAAGCGTTGCAGGAACAAGAAGGCAATGATCAGCGGAATGATGGACAACAGGGCACCAACGAGCACGTACATCCGCAGCTCGGGGATCTGGTTGATCTGGGAGTTCCAGGTGAAGAGACCAAGGGTCACAGGGAAGTTTCCTTCATCGCGAAGCATGATCAACGGGAGGAAGAAGTTGTTCCAGATGGCGACGAACTGGAACAGGAAGACTGTGACCAGGGCTGGGAACATGAGCTTCACGGAGACACTGAAGAAGGTGCGTAATTCACTTGCACCATCGAGCCGTGCGGCTTCCATCAGTTCGTCAGGGACACTGGACCCGGCGTAAATGCGTGTCAGGTAGACGCCGAATGGGCTCACAATGCTGGGCAGGAACACGGCCCAGAAGGTGTTGGTGGCGTTGACTTGGCTGAACATCAAAAACAGTGGCAGTGCCAGCGCGGTGGCTGGAACCAGTACGCCGCCGAGGATGATGTTGAAGACCAGTTCCCGAGCCTTGAACCGGTACTTGGCCAGTGCATAACCGCACATTCCAGCGAGTACCGTCGCAATCAGAGCGCCACCACCAGCGTAGGCGACGCTGTTGCCCAGCCATCGCACAAAGATCCCGTCCCGGTACGTCAGGACATTGCCAATGTTTTCAAAGAGGTTGAATTCGGCAAACCAGAGCGGGTTGGAACTGGTCAGTTCCCCCTTGGATTTCGATGCGGAGACAAAGAGCCACCAGATCGGTGTGAGGAAGTAGAAGGCGAAGACCACCATGATGAGCATGGCGCCGAAGCGAGGGAGCAGGTTCTCGCGGGGTCCGCGCGGTCCTGAGGGCTGCACAGAGGCCTCATAGGGTGCGTCCTTCAGCTTCGAAGGGCGAGTTGAAGGCTTACTCATTGTCTTTTCCCTTCGGCGCAGTGAACTTGAGGAACGCAAAGGACAGCACGAAGGTAGTCAAGGCAAGAACTACTGACATCGCTGCGGCCAGGTGGATGTTGGGAATGGAGGACGTGGTCAGGACAGCAAGGTTCGGGGTGAAGGTGCTGTTGACGGCAGAACTGAAGGTACGGAAAACCTGAGGTTCTGCAAGCAGCTGGAGCGTTCCGATGATGGAGAAGATGGCCGTCATGACGATGGCCGGAATCACCAACGGGATTTTGATGGACAAAGCGATGCGCAGCTGTCCTGCACCGTCGAGCCGTGCGGCCTCATAAATTTCTGTCGGTATGGACAGCAACGCCGAGTAGATGATGAGCATGTTGTAACCCACGAACACCCAGGTCACCACATTCGCCATCGCCCACAACACCAGATCCGCAGACAGGAAGTTAATGTTGCTGGTGACTTGAGTAAAGGGAGACAGGTTCGGGGAGTACACGAATCCCCACATGATGGCGGCGATGACACCAGGTACTGCGTAGGGGACGAAGAATGCCAGGCGGAAGAACTTCTTTCCTCTGACCAAGGGAGAGTCCAACAGCAGGGCAAAAAGCAACGCCAAGCCCAGCATCACCGGCACCTGCACAACACCGAAAAGAAACACCCGGCCTATGGATTCCCAGAAAGGTCCATTTTGAAATACGGCAATGTACTGGGTGAAGCCACCAAATACTTCCTTGGCTTTCCCAAAGGTTCCTTGCCGTTCCACCTTCAAGAATGATTGGTAGAGAGCGTAGGTGATCGGTGCGAGGTAGAAGAGTACAAAGAGCAAACCGAAGGGTGCTACGAAGAGCACAATCGCTTTGTTGAATTTGTTCTTCGGCTTTCGCGTTTCGAGGACCGCTGGCTCGGCGTTGAGCAGTTTGGTGCGGCTCATGGCAGTACTTCCTCTCGTATTACACGCACAGATCCGGCAGGAACAATGAGTGACTGAGAAACCGTGGTTTCTGTGATGATCTCGTAGCCTGCGCTGGACAGGCTCCGGTCTTGCTGGCCGTGGTTGATGACGAACAGGAAAGAAGCGTTGGCAGCTGAGCGGCGAACCATTTCCAAGCTGGCATCCGCTTCTGCGGCTACCGGCTTCACCCCTGCACCCTCCAGCGCGGTACGGACCACGTGCAGCAATCCGTCCTGATCCAAGGCGGTGCCGATGTACCAGGCGCGCCCCTGCCCAAAGTCATTGCAGGTGACTGCCGGACCGCCGGGCATGGGCCCGTCAACATAGCTGGAAACGGCGGTGGCACCTTGCAAGGTGGTCCGCTCAGTCCAGAGCGAGGACGTCCGGCCATCGGAAAGTTCGAGCACCTGATCGGGCAGGAGTGGCGAAAATTCTTCGGTTCGGATCCCCAACATCTCCCGGAAAGCACCCGGGTAGCCGCCGGTACGTACCCGGTCTTCTTCGTCAACGATTCCGCTGTAGAAGGTGACTACTGCGTGCCCGCCATTGCGGACATAATCATTGATTACACCGGCATGGTCATCGGAAACCATATACAGCGTGGGGACAATGACAAGGTCGTAGCCGCTGAGATCTGATCCCGGAGCAACCATGGTCACGGTGGTCCCGAGGGCATGTATCGCGGCATAAATTGCATGAGCCTGCTCCAAATAGGAAACAGATTCAGACGGGCGAGTCTCTGCATCAACTGCCCACCACGATTCCCAACTGAAAATGAAGGCCACAGTGGATTCAACCCGTGTGCCAACTACCTCAGCCAAACTCGCAACGGTCTTCCCGAGTGCGAGAACGTCACGCCACAGTTCAGAGTCCTCGCCGGCATGGGGCATGAGTGCGGAGTGGAACTTTTCAGATCCCTGCAGCGAGGCTCGCCACTGGAAGAAGCAGACGCCGTCGGCGCCGCGGGCGACGTGAGCCAAGGAGTTGCGCATCATTTCCCCGGGCGTTTTGGCCGGGTTGTGCGGTTGCCAGTTGACGGAGCCGGTGGAGTGCTCCATGAGAATCCATGGATCGTTCTTGGCGAGGCCCCTCGTGAGGTCTGCTGCAAACGAGAGCTCAGTGGTCGGCTCGCCCAGTCTGTGATCCAAGTAGTGATCGTTGGCAATGATGTCCATGTCCGCAGTCCACGAGAAATAATCCATGTTGCGAATGTGTGCGGTCACCATAAAATTTGTCGTCACCGGGACGTCGCTGTGCCGGCGAATGATGTCCGCTTCCAGACGGTAGTTTTTCAGCAGTGCATCGCTGCTAAAACGTCGAAAGTCCATGCTTTGGCCCGGGTTGCGGCTGGAGAGGGTAAGCCGCGGCGTGAAGATCTCGCTCCAGTCCGACACCCGCTGGCTCCAAAAATCAGTGCCCCACGCGGTGTTGAGGTTTTCAATGCTCTCGTACCGTTCCATCAGCCAGGCACGGAACGCGATGGAGGAGGTTTCGCAGTAGCAATGGGCGTTGTGGCAGCCAATCTCATTTGAAACATGCCACAGTGCGACGGCGGGATGGTTGCCGTAGCGTTGGGCTACTTTTTCCACCAAGAGTGCCGCATGGTGCCGGTAGATGGGTGAACTGGGGCAAAATGCTTGCCTGCCGCCCGGGTACCGCTTGGTGCCATCTTCCACGACGGGAAGTACCTGCGGATAGGTGGTTGTCAGCCACGGCGGCGGAGAAGCGGTAGCCGTCGCTAGGTTGATGCGGATCCCGTGTTCGTGCAGGAGCTCGATGATGGCATCAAGATTGCTGAAGTCGTACTCGCCTTCGCGTGGCTCTAGGTGAGACCAGCCGAAAATGTTGATGGCAACAAAGTTGACTCCGGCCTGCTGCATGGCGGTAGCGTCTTGTGCCCAGACTTCCGGATCCCATTGTTCCGGGTTGTAGTCGCACCCAAAGGCCATGCCGGAATCCAATTCAATGATTGGACGCGGCTGCCCCGCTAGCGAGCTGTTCATGTAAATCCTTACTGAGGTGTTGCCTACTGGTCATTCAGCGGCAACTTACACCGCTCTGTGTACGTTCACAGAAAACAGATTTTCAAACGAGGTCGAATTTTCTGTGAACGTACACAGAGTATGGCTGGCGTCACAGCGCTGTCAAGTCTCCGCCATGCGCCCAGCCCTGCTTTAGCCCGGTAAGGTAAAGGAATGGCTCCTCTACCTAGCAGAAAAAAGCGCGCAACCATTCTGGATGTTGCAACAGTTGCAGGCATTTCGCGAGGAACGGTCAGCCGGGTACTCAACGGCGAACGGTACGTTTCTGCCGAGGCCCGGGAAGCCATCGATAAGGCTATCAAGGCCGTGGGTTATGTCCCCAACACGGCAGCCAGGAACCTGGTGCGACAACGCTCACAGGCTGTGGGCCTGCTGATTCACGAGCCACATTCGTTATTTCTTGAGGATCCAAATTTAGGGTCGATCATCCTCGGCGCGAACACTGTACTCTCGCAAGCCGGATACCAAATGGTGTGCTTGATCATCGATTCCGAACGGGACGAAACCCGCGTGGGCCAGTACCTCAATGGCGGCTCCATCGATGGGGCCATTGTTGTTTCGGCTCGAGAAAATGACCACATCACGGAGATCATTGAAAACCTCGGACTGCCATCGGCGTTCGTAGGCCCCCCACCCAATCACCGTCCGCTTCCTTTTGTCTCGATCAACAACAGGCAAGCAGCGGCAGAAATTACGGCAAAACTCATGGCATCCGGGAGGACCCAGATCGGCATGATCGCTTCCGCCTTGGACAGGGCATCCGGAGCCGACCGTCTGGAGGGCTTTAAAGATGCCCTGGGTTCAAGCTATCGCCCAGAGCTGGTCGCCAAAGTAGACCGTTTCTCCTTCGATGCTGGAACTGCGGGCATGCGTGAACTTCTTGCAGCATGTCCCACGATCGACGGCGTCTTCGCCTCCTCTGACGCCGTGGCTGCGGGAGCTCTGAGTATCCTTCAGCAAACAGGGCACCGAGTGCCCGACGATGTGGCTTTGATCGGCTTCGATGACAGTAGCTGGGCGAAGCGCACCAATCCCCCACTATCCACTGTCCATCAACCCGCTTCAGAGCTGGGATCCTGTGCAGCGGAGCTGGTCTTGGCCCAAATTAAGGGTCGGGAGATAAACCGCGACGGCGTGTATTTGGAAACGTCCATCGTCTGGCGCGAATCAGTCTGATCCGCCCCACCTACCAGCGGCGTTGAGAGCTGGGCTTATGGCCCCCTCAACGCCTTGCAGTAGGAACCTGAGCTGGCTGTCACCAGAGAAACATGCTGACCTGCGACGACGCCTGTGCCTGTGCCTGTGCCCAGATTACAGAAGTTCTCAATTTCGTGACACGTTCCTACGGCCGACCCTAGGCGTTGGACATACCGCCCCGGATACGGAGCACGGGTATTAAGCCAGGCGGGCTTGATCTTTGCTTAGACTCTACAAAAGGCAGGGTGACAGGATGGAACAATGCAGAGCGAACTAGCAGCAAAAGTCTTCGGCGACAAAGAAGATCCTCGACTGCGGTTGAAGAGCATCTTTGGCGGATCATCAAACCTAGCCGGGCCGCCACCGGTTGCACGCGAATGGGCGAAGAAAATTCTTGACGAAGCTGGAGTAGATCCAGCAGGCCATAGTGTCCTGGCAATAAGATGCCTTCGTGCGGCCCAACCCCGCCTCACGCTAAAAGCAGCGACATATCTCGCCAACGACGTTGCCCAGCGATAGCCGGTCCCACTCGCCGTTTGGTTTGTGGCCAGCGGCTCAGGGCGTCGGGGAAGGATGAGACCCATGCGTGTGCTCTTTGATGGCCTCGTGTTCACGTCGTATGCGCAGATGACGCTGACAACAGGGATAGTCGAGCCGCCAATCCCCAATGTCGCGTTCATCGGTCAGGTGAACGGGCTGTGTGGGGCGACGGTCCCCGGGGCGCTGTTCCCCATCACGGGGACGCACACCGGCTGGGTACCAGTGCGAGTCAGTCTATGGGACGACGCGCCCGGCCTCGGCGAGTGGGAGGAAGTGGTCGAGGCGGGCCTTGTCCCTGCGGGCGAGGCCGCGTTCGCTGGCTGGGCGGAGGACCCGGTTGTGCGCTTCGATCTGCCCGCCCCCAGCTACCGGGTTCGGTGGAACGCTCGGGGCATGGACGCCGGCCACGCGCAGTCCAATGCCAATGCCGAGCATCCCGCGCCCGACTCCTACGAGCTGATGCTGTGGCCTGCGCCGGACTCCGCCGACGCGATTCTGCGGCGCACGGCGGCACAGGCCGCGTACTGGCACGACGAGGCATTCACTCGCCGCTAGCCGAGGGCCCGTCCCGACTATTCCTGGAACACGGCAGGAATCAGCGCCGCTCAGCAAAAGACTCCCCAGCCAGTCTTCCCCCTACGGGCGGATGAAGAGGGCAGTCTCGCCGTGCTTGGATGAACTATGAGAGCTTGCAGAAAGACTGTGTACGCGACATTGGGGATTCTGCTGGTGCTTGTATCAGTTGCAGGTGTTCCTTTGGTGTACCTCGGACCGTGGAGGTCCTGTCCGGAGGCTGACAACATTATGGGCTGCCCAGGAACCCCAGGTGATGTTGGCCTACTTGGTGTTGCTGTTATCGTGCTGGTCGCTGGGATAGTGTTTCTGGCCATCTCAGTTTCCATGCGGAAGGAGATAGTTCCCTCCGATGCTGCCGGACCCTTTGGGGATGTTATCTAGCTCCGCTGGAAGTTCAGTCCCGGAAATCCAGCGGCGGCCTGCCGCCTGCTTTGTACTGTCCGGTCAGGGTTCCCCTTGCGGGGCTGTCCCTCCTCTCGTTGTGGCTGAAGCCGAATACAACCTGGTTATTGGTCATGAGGAAGCAACCCTGATGGCAAGGCTGCTTCCTCATGACCAATAACGGTCGTTGAATTTTGATGGTGACAATTCTCCGGTACCCAAATGGGGCCGGTCCTCAAACATCAGAGATTCGACGATTTACGTCAACTAAGTTGAGGCAGGGCATCACGAAATTGGGACATGCGTCAAACAGCTGGGGAGCCTACTCCAGCGGTAGTTCTGTACTCCGGATCCTTCGTACTGTGTAACGCGTTGGCGCTATACGTCGTCGGATTCGATGCTTGTGAACATGATGAGCACGGATTGCTCAGGGAAAAGCACCGGCGCTTGAATGCCCACAGTCTCCAGTACGGATCCAGAGAGCACGCACTCGTTTAGGGGCCATTCCAGCGGTGACTGGCCATTGCTCAGTTCCTCGTCAAGTGGGTGCGACAAACTGAGTCGATATTTCACATCCGGCACCAGACCCGGCACAGTGATACGACCGGACGGGTAGCTGATGGAGGCTTCTCTTTGGGTCAGAGCAAAAATTGCTCGCCCACCGTCTTGCGCAACGACGCCGCGCAGATCCATAGCAGGGTCCGGGAGATCGGCGTGAACTGAGACGCCCGTGTGGAAAAGTCCACGGTGGGCCTTGTGGAACTGGACCCACTCGGTAAGTTCTGCTGTTTGCTCTGCGTCGATGTCGGCAATGTTCCATTCGATGCCAAAATGGCCGAAGATGGCGGTGCGCGCCATGAATCCTAGGCTGTGTCGGCGACGGGTCGAGTGTGATTCGGGCCCGCCGATGTGGGCTCCCATCAGCTCGTAGGGGACCAATAGGCCGGTGTTGGCCTGGTTGTCGAGCCGTTCGATCGGGTCGATGCAGTCGCTGGTCCAGATCCTGTCGGTGTAATCGAGAATGCCCAGATCTACTCGGGCCCCGCCAGAGGCGCAGCTTTCAACTTCCAGGCTCGGGTGACGGCTTTTCAGTTCACCCAGCAGCCTGTAGAGAGCCAGAGTGGTATTCCTGACAGCGGGGTGGCCGGTGCGCGGGTCGACGGCTTCCAGCAAGTCACGGTTGTGGTCCCATTTGATGTAGCTGATGGGGTATTCGCTCAAAATGGCGTCAAGGCGGCCCAAGAGGTAGTCGAAGCACTCTGGATTGGCCAGGTTGAGTACCTGTTGCTGGCGCGCACTGACCGGCCATCGGCCCTCGGTGTGCAGAATCCAGTCGGGGTGGTTGCGCGCCAGTTCGCTGTCGGGGTTGACCATTTCGGGTTCAAACCAGAGCCCGAATTCCATGCCGAGGTCGTGAACATGGTTGATGATGGGCCCCAGCCCATCGGCCCACACCGCGGGGTCAACAAACCAGTCGCCCAAACCGGCGGTGTCATCGCGGCGGCCAAGGAACCAGCCGTCGTCGAGCACAAATCGCTCCACGCCGATGGCGGCCGCCTTGTTGGCAAGCGTTTTCAACGTCTCGAGGTTATGGTCAAAGTAGACGGCCTCCCAAGTGTTGAGGGTGACGGGTCGGGGCCGGGCAGGATGCTGTGGGCGGGCACGCAAGTCCTCGTGGAACCGGGAGGCAAGTTGGTCCAATCCGCTGCCCCAAGAACCCAGCGACCACGGGGTTGAGTACTTCTCACCCGGAGCAAGCACCACTTCGCCAGGCAGCAGCAGCTCGCCGGCGCTGAGGAAGCGATCGCTGGTGATGGTGCGTTCAGCGCTGAATCGATGGTTGCCGCTCCAAGCCGTGTGGACGCCGTGAACAAGTCCGCTGCGATGCCCCATTCCGTCCGTGCCCGCAAGCATGAGCAGCGTGGCATCAGCGCCGGGGCGCCCGCGTCGGCTTTCTCGAACATGCGCGCCGACCGTCAACGGGCGCTGTTGACTGCTGCGTTCCTTGAGGTGCCGCCCGGTGAAGTCTTGCACCGTGGTGGCGCTAGCCGGTAGCGGGAAGATGGTGTCGAGCCTATGCAGTTCGTACTCGGTACTTCCGGTGTTTGTCAGTGTGTGGCGCTGTCGGAGCACGCCGGCCGCGGTGAGGGATAGTTCGGTGACCATGCTCAGTTCAGCTGCCGAGTCTTCCGCGGTAATGGTGACGCTGGAACTGTCGGCAACAGTCGATACGGTGCTTAGCGCAGCGCCCCATCCGCGTCGAGACCGCTGCCCCTGAAGCGCTGGCGAGCCCTGCCAGCCGAAGGTTTCTTGGGGCAGGAGTGTCAATCGCGCGGGAACATCAATACCCCCGGATACGCGTTGGGGGCGGGCGGCCACGGCCAGGGAGCTGAGCTCGGCCGGGGAAAGAACACCTGTTGCCGGCCCCCAATGGATGATCGTAGGGAGGCCTGCGGTGCTCAAGTCAACAATCACTGAGGTGCCACCGCGATGCAACTGCGTGTAGGAGGAGTCAGAATTCATTCATTAGTTTTATATCGAAAGAAAATACCTGTCAAAAGCATCACCCATAAACCATGCAAACTGAGACAGGCCTAGACAGGGCCGGTGGTTCGAGGACGTCCACAAAGTATTCACCGCAGCCTACACCGCTTGATAGCCCGTTAAACGCCTTGCGCAGCGGCGTAAATTCAGGGACAACCACGTGGCTCCAAACACCGCGCTGGTGATGGCTAAAGCCAGGATCGAGGCCCTCGCTAGGCTATGAATTGCGTGCCGTTGCGGCAGCTCTTCGAATTTCGCATTAGGGCATTAGGGACGGAGCGCCTCATCGCGGTCGAACTCCTCGAAGGTGCCGATGAAGTCCGGCTCGCTGTCGGCCGCTTCCCGGCGCCGTCCGTGGCGCAAGATATGCAACCGGTTAGCGCCGATGGCCAGAATGACTGTGGTCATCAAGTGCAACGCACCGCCCCAAATATCGGCGCGGATCAAGGTAACCAACAGGCCCGTCAACATCACACCCGATCCGACTGTCATAAGAAGCCGCAAGCGTTCAAAATATCCGTAGATCACAATAGCCGCGCCCAGTACAACCCAGGGCCCAGCCCCATTGAGGAATGGCAGGAGGGCGGACAGCATGACGCCCACGACTGTCCCTCCGGCAAGGTATAGGTAGTGGTTACGCGGAGCAATCCACCAAGAGGGGTGCTTCCACAGCCAGGCAGCGCTTAATGCCCCCACCAAAAGGGTGCCAGCCGCAAAGAAGCCAGCGTCAGCTCCGTTACCGCGATCGGCCACCATACTGATGGCCCCAGAGATCAAAAAGAGTAGTGCCAACCCCACTAAGGGAACCCAGTTGTTCCCCACATGCCGTGTGTGCACTGTCCCTTGACCTCCCCAAAATCTTCTCTCGCAGGAGCACAAGCAGACACGTTGCAAAGAACGGACCGGCCTCGGCAATCGTTGCCGCTCCTACCGATAGATTACCGCGCGGCAACGACACTGCTGAACCAGAAAACAATTCGTCAGATATTTTTCACCCGGGAACAGTCCTTCCCATCACTTTCTCATCACTTCCTCATCACTTTTTCAGCAGCTCAGGCACGCAATGTCAGTGCCATGCGGCATGATGGAGCCGTGGATGCAACAACCCAGATGAGCGCAATGAGCCAGTTCGCGGAACCGACCCGCGAGTGGTTTCTGGGCGCCTTTGGCACGCCCACTCCGGCCCAAGCTGGTGCGTGGGACGCCGTATCCAACGGGGCTCACTCCTTGGTGGTGGCACCCACAGGTTCCGGCAAAACCTTGGCCGCCTTCTTATGGGCCTTGGATGGACTCATTGCTAGAAGCAGTTCCCCGGAATCTACTGCCGCAGCACCCAAGCAGGGCACCAGCGTCCTGTACATCTCCCCTTTGAAGGCCTTGGGCGTGGACGTGGAACGGAACCTACGCGCTCCGCTTATTGGCATCACGCAAACGGCTGCCCGGCTTGGCTTGGACGCCCCACACGTCAGCGTCGGAGTACGCTCCGGTGACACCCCTGCCAATGAGCGCCGCCGCCTGCTCAGCCATCCGCCGGATATCCTCATCACCACGCCCGAGTCCCTCTATTTGATGCTGACTTCCAAAGCACGCGAGACGCTGAGCCACGTCCACACCATCATCATCGACGAGGTCCACGCCGTCGCCGGCACAAAGCGCGGCGCCCACCTGGCCGTATCCCTTGAGCGCCTCGATGCCCTGCTGGAAACCCCGGCTCAACGCATCGGACTGTCCGCCACTGTGGAGCCACATTCCACCGTGGCCCGCTTCTTGGGCGGGCAGGCCCCTGTCACCATCGTTGCCCCGGCCAGTACCAAAACCTGGAACCTGGGCGTCACAGTCCCGGTCGCGGATATGACGGAATTGCCCGCACTCGCCGCCGCTCACGATCTGGGTCCAGCCTCCGGGCTGCAGCCGAACGCCTCAATTTGGCCTCATGTGGAAGAAAAGATCGTGGATGCCGTCCTGGCCAAAAAGTCCACCATCATCTTCGCCAACTCCCGCCGTCTGGCTGAACGGCTGACCGGGCGACTCAACGAGATCTACCTTGAGCGGCTGGAACTGGCCGAGCTGGAGGCCTCCGCTGCGTCTTCTCCGACGTCCGACGCCGCACCCTCCTCCCCCGATCCGTGGCGGACCGCACCGTCCCCCACCTCGTCCCCCACCAGGCTGCCGGCGGAAATGATGGCCCAAGCCGGGGCTGTTGCGGGTGCCCCCAACGTCCTGGCCAAGGCGCACCACGGCTCGGTGTCCAAGGAGCAGCGGGCACTGATTGAGGACGATCTAAAGTCCGGGCGGCTGCGCGCTGTGGTGGCCACGTCGAGCCTGGAATTAGGCATCGATATGGGTGCCGTGGACTTGGTGATCCAGGTGGAGTCACCGCCGTCGGTAGCTAGCGGGCTGCAGCGGGTGGGGCGCGCCGGGCACCAGGTGGGCGAGATTTCCGAAGGCCTGCTGTTCCCCAAACACCGTGCGGACTTGCTGCATTCGGCGGTCACGGTAGAGCGGATGCTGGCTGGCGAAATCGAGCCACTGTCCATCCCGGCCAATCCCTTGGACATCCTGGCGCAGCAGACAGTAGCGGCCACGGCGCTGGAAGCCATCGGGGTGGAGGAATGGTTTGAGACGGTTCGTCGCAGCGCACCCTTTGCGGCCCTCCCGCGGTCAGCCTTCGACGCCACCCTAGACCTACTAGCCGGACGCTACCCCTCGGACGAATTTGCCGAACTGCGCCCACGCATCGTGTGGGACCGCACGGCTGGCACCATCACCGGGCGGCCCGGCGCGCAACGGCTGGCCGTCACTTCCGGCGGAACCATCCCGGACCGCGGCCTCTTTGGTGTCTTCATTGTTGGTTCAGAAGAAGCCGGCGCAGGAAAGGCTGCCAAGGGCGGCCGGCGCGTGGGCGAACTCGACGAGGAGATGGTCTACGAGTCACGGGTGGGCGATGTCTTTGCCCTCGGCGCCACAAGCTGGAAGATCGAGGACATCACCTTTGACCGGGTTCTGGTTTCCCCCGCCTTCGGCCAACCGGGGAAGCTGCCGTTCTGGAAGGGTGATTCCCTGGGCCGCCCGGTTGAACTGGGCCGTGCACTGGGTGCCTTCATCCGTGAAGTCAGCGCCGCCCCACGCAAAAAGGCCCTGGCCCGCTGCGAAGCCACGGGCTTGGATGAATGGGCTGCCAACAACCTGCTCGGGTATTTGGAAGAGCAGAAGGCTGCCACCACAGCCGTCCCCGATGACAGAACCCTCATGGTTGAGCGCTTCCACGACGAGCTCGGCGATTGGCGCGTGGTGCTGCACAGTCCCTTCGGCATGCCGGTTCACGCGCCATGGGCATTGGCCGTGGCCGCCCGCCTGCATGAACGCTATGGTCTGGACGGCTCGGCCATGGCCTCCGACGACGGCATTGTGCTGCGCGTTCCCCTCATGGATGACGAGCCACCCGGCGCCGACTTGTTCATGTTTGACCCCGAAGAACTGGACGGGATCGTCACGGCCGAGGTGGGCGGCTCTGCCCTGTTTGCCAGCCGTTTCCGCGAATGTGCCGCCCGCGCACTGCTGCTCCCCCGGCAGAATCCAGGCAAACGTTCACCCCTATGGCAGCAGCGCCAACGCTCGGCCCAACTGCTCGATGTTGCCCGCAAATACCCGCAGTTCCCGATCGTGCTGGAAACCGTGCGCGAATGCCTGCAAGACGTTTACGATCTCCCCGCGCTGAAGGACATTGCTGCCTCGATCGAGAGGCGCGAGCTGCGGATCGTGGAAACCACCACGAATGAACCGTCGCCTTTCGCCCGGTCTCTGCTGTTCGGCTACGTGGCCAGCTTCCTGTACGAGGGCGATTCCCCGCTCGCCGAACGCCGCGCCGCCGCTCTCTCCCTGGACCCGGCGCTGCTGGATGAGCTGCTGGGCCGGGCTGAGCTGCGCGAACTTCTTGACCCGGCAGTTATCGCCGCCACCGCGGCCCAGCTGCAGCGTCTAGCCGGTGCTGGTGGCGACGCCGATCGCCGCGTGCGTGGCCTGGAAGGCGTGGCGGATCTGCTCCGGTTGTTGGGCCCGTTGAGCGTTGCGGAGGTTGCCGCCCGGCTGCTTCCCGAAGTTCCCCAACCCCAAGAAGCGTCCGACGCCGGGCACTCCCCTGACGCTGCGGCCTCGCCCGATCCTGTGGGCTCATCGAATCCTGCGGCCCCGTCCGAGCAGGCCTCCGCGCCTCATCTGGCGCTGGCCGCCGCTCACCTATCGGGACTGCGCGCTGCGAACCGCGCACTGCGGGTGAACATGGCAGGCCAGGAACGGTACGCCGCCATTGAGGACGCTGCACGGTTGCGCGATGCCCTCGGCATTCCGCTGCCCATGGGTGTTCCGCTGGCGTTCATTGAACCGGTGGCCGATCCGCTCGGCGACCTGTTGGGCCGCTACGCCCGCACCCACGGACCCTTCACCGCCGCGGAAGCGGCTGCGAGGCTGGGACTCGGCGTCGCCGTCGTCCATTCCGGGCTAGCCAGGTTGGCGGCGGACAGACGCGTCACCGAAGGTGAATTTTTGCCTCTGCACGCCGAAAATGGTGCCAGTGAGTGGTGCGACGTTCAGGTCCTGCGGCAGTTGCGCAGTAGATCGCTGGCGGCGTTGCGTGCCGAAGTTGAGCCCGTCGACGCGGCAGCCTTTGCCCGGTTCCTCCCAGCCTGGCAGCATGTCACCTCGGCCGCTGGCTCGCCTGCTCTGCGTGGTTTGGACGGTGTGCTGACGGTGGTGGATCAGCTGGCTGGCGTGCCCATCCCGGCATCGGCGTGGGAACCGCTGGTGCTGGCTGCGCGCGTGGCCGATTACTCCCCCGCCATGCTGGATGAGCTGACGGCCACCGGCGAAGTGCTCGTTTCAGGTGCAGGATCGTTGGGCTCAAATGATGGCTGGCTAAGTCTCCACATTGCGGATTCTGCGGATCTGACACTGCAAACAGCGGAGGGTTTCACGCCCACCGAATTTCACGAACGCATCATGGCAGCGTTGCACACTGGCGGCGCCTACTTCTTCCACCAGCTGCGCGAAATGACCGCCGACGGCCCAGATCTGGTGGCTTCCGACACCGAGATGATCGCCGCGCTGTGGGAGCTGTTCTGGGCTGGGCGCATCAGCAATGACACCTTCGCCCCGGTCCGGGCCCTGCTATCCGGCGGGCATACGGCGCACAAGCAAAAGGCCCCGCCCTCGCGGCTGCGCCCTGCCCGCGCTGGCCGTTATGGGCGCCTGCCGGGACGTGCTGCAGGTGTGCAGCGCGGCGCCCCACCCATGGGCGCCGGGCGCTGGAGTTTGTTGACGATGCCTGCCGCCGAAGCCGACAGCGCTCAAACCACCCTGCGCAGTCACGCCCTCGCCGAGTTGTTTCTGGACCGGTATGGGGTGGTCACGCGCGGTTCCGTCATGAACCACGGACTTCCCGGCGGTTTCGGCCTCATGTACAAGGTGCTGGCCCGGTTGGAGGAGAGCGGAAAGTGCCGCCGCGGCTACTTCATCGAGCATCTGGGCGCGGCGCAGTTTGCCGTGCCGGCCACCGTGGATCGGCTGCGCACCTTCAGCGAGGACGCATCGCTGAACCCGCGTCCACCGTACGCTTTAGCCTTGGCCGCGACCGATCCCGCCAACCCCTACGGCGCAGCTCTGCCCTGGCCTCCGCTGGAATCCGGGCACCGGCCAGGACGCAAGGCCGGCGCCTTGGTGGTGATGGTCGACGGCGCACTGGTCCTCTACGTGGAGCGCGGCGGCCGCACGCTATTGTGCTTCAGCGACGACGAATCCTTGGTCTCGCTCGCTGGCACGGCGCTGGTCAATGTGGTCAAGCGCGGAGCGATCGACAAGATGGCCATTGAAAAAGTCAACGGCGGTGAGGTTTTGGGTACCCCGCTGGCTGCAGCAATGCTCGCCTCGGGGGCGTACAGCTCGCCACGAGGAGTGCGGATCCGTGCCTGAGACTGGCCGGACACCGGGAGACAGCCGTGCCTGAGGGAGATACCGTTTGGCGGCAGGCGCGTGACTTGCGGGCAGTCCTTGAAGGACAAACCCTGATCGCCACTGATTTTCGAGTACCCGCGTACGCCACACTGGATTTGTCGGGCTCAGTGGTTTCCAGGGTCCAGTCACGGGGGAAACATTTGCTCATGTTTGTTGGCGGGTTAGCCATCCACTCGCACCTGTCCATGGAGGGCCATTGGGATATTTACCCAGCAACCAGCAACGGCCGTCCGGCAAAGTGGCGGCGGCCCGCCTTCACCGCCCGGGCGGTGCTGCAAACCAAGCTGGGAACAGCTGTGGGCTTTTCGCTGGGCACGCTGGAAGTCCTGCCTGAAGCGCTGGTGGCAGACGCCGTCGGACATCTTGGACCGGATCTGCTGGGTCCAGATTGGGATGCGGAGGAAGCACTGCGCCGTTTACTGGCGGCCCCGGATCGTGCTGTTGGCTTGGCACTGTTGGATCAGCAGAATCTGGCCGGGATCGGCAATATTTATCGCAACGAGTTGTGCTTCCTCGGTGGCGTTCACCCGGCGGCGCCCGTGCGGGATACACCGGATCTGCCCCGAGTTATTGCCATGGCAAAGCGCCTCTTGGAGGCTAACAAGGACCGCTCCGCCCGTTCCACGACTGGTGGACCGGCTCGTGGCGAAGCGGCATCGTGGGTCTATGGGCTGGCGGGGAAACCGTGCAAACGGTGCGGGACCCTGATTCGGCATGACAAGTTAGCAGATCCGACATTCCCGTCCCGCGGATCCCGGGATATCTATTGGTGTCCGCGCTGCCAGCCGTTGCCGCTGCAAGCTTGAATTAGGGGCGTGAGCTACGGGAGCTTGAGTTAGGGGCGTGAGCTACGGGAGCTTGAGTTAGGGGCGTGAGCTACGGGAGCTTGAGTTAGGGGCGCGAGCTACAGGCGTGAGCGTAGGATCTCAACGCCTGGACCCTTGAGCTTGTCCAAGTGCGCACTCCGTCCGGCCAAGACCATCACCAGAGACAGCGTTGGCCCCTCAAGAAGAGGACCTGTTCCGGCAGTATAAGGGCCATCGTCAGCTTTGAGCTGGAGACCGGCATCAGGGCAGCCATGGGCGGGGTATGGCTCAGCCCCAAAGGATGGCGAATATCTTCGGCATGCACCAGAACTTCGCCCAGATAGGCCGGGGTGTGGGATGACGGCGCAACACTGCTATTGATGACCGCACGGAACCTCTCGAGAGTTTCGCCCGAAGTGGCACCAAGATGTTCAGCTAACCGGCGTTGGTTGTGCACGGCCGGGCGGAAACGCGCGCCGATCATGCTGCGCATCCACCGCCACTGTCCAACGCTCGCTGCCGCCGTCAGATGCGCCAGCACATGCTCAATATCCCACTGCCCGCACAGCGATTCGTGCTTCCATTGGGCCGGTGTCAGAGCCGCCAAATCCTCCGCGAGCGCGGCTCGTTCAGCATGGGCGAAGGCCCAGAGCCCGCTGTCCTGAATCTTTGCCATGTGTAGCTCATTCCATAGATTGTGCGGTGTGGCTAGCTGGCAGACACCGACACGATAATGACTTGGGTCCTCTTGCTGCCGTCATAGCGCAGATCATAGCTGACAGCGAAGCCGGGCCTAAAACCAGGTGACAGCACGTACTCATGTTTCTCTTCCGGATGGGCTTTGACGCTTTCAATCCAGTTCTCGGCGTGGTCAATGCCCAGATTCGCCACACCGCCGCGAACCAGCTGGAACTTTTCTCCTTGCGGGGCAACCAAGCCGGGCCCATAGGCCGAATCCGGCAGGCCGACGTCGGACTTCACAATGGCATCTGTGCGGAAATCGAGACGGATCGATTTGCCCGTATTAATCTTGGCAACGCCGCTCTCATCCAACATGAGAAATTCAGTGTTCAGGGCGGGAGACAAGTGAGGCAAAGGAGGTCCTTTGGACGCTGTTCATCCACCCTATGCGATCCGACGATGCGATCGGCAAAGTGTGTGGTCAGGCTAGGGGACGAACCCTCGGTACCCTTGAAAGGTGATGAAATCTCCCCTTCCCGTCCGCAATGGCGTCAATGCAACACGCGTGCGAGTCCCCGATGAAGGCCCCTGGGCAACGGCCATGGATTTTGTGTTGGACAAGTTCAGCCATGTGGATCCGGCAGGAATCGTTGACCGCTTTGAACGTGGCGAGGTTCAGGCGCTGGGCGGGGAAATTGTCACACCCACCACACCCCTGAACGAACACATGTTCATTTGGTATTACCGCGAGCTGCCCATTGAAAAGCGCCTGCCCGTAGAACTGTCCATCCTGCACCAGGACGAGAATCTGGTAGTGGTGGACAAGCCACATTTCCTGCCCACCACGCCCGGCGGCATGTACGTGCAGGAATCAGCGCTGGTCCGTCTGCGAGTGCTGTTGGACGCCCCGGATTTAGTGCCGATTCACCGTTTGGACCGCATGACCGCTGGTGTGCTGCTGTTTTCCGCCAACCCGGAAACCCGCGGCAAGTATCAACTGCTCTTTGAAAAACGACGCATCGAAAAGACCTACCGCGCCGTGGCCCCGGTGCGTGAGGACCTAGAGTTTCCCATGGTGGTGCGTAGCCGCATGATCAAATCGCGCACGTATCTGCTGGCGCAAGAAATTGAGGGCGAGCCCAATGCTGAAACCCGCATCGAGCTCATGGATACCCGCGTTGATGCCACCACCGGCCAGAAGCTGGGCCTCTACGATCTGGCACCGCACACCGGTAAAACCCACCAGTTGCGGGTGCACTTGGCGTCGCAAGGCATCGGCATCATGAATGATCCGTTCTATCCCGTGCTGCACGAACAAGCTCCGGACGATTACACCAAACCGCTGCAGCTGCTGGCCCAAAGCATTTCCTTCACCGACCCGCTGACCCGCGAACCGGTGAAGTACTTCTCAGAACTGGAACTGTCCGAGTTCCCCGACCACAAATAGCTGCCTTTCGCACTGAAACTGGGCTGGCTTGGGCGGCGATCCACTCAAACACCGATCGCGGAGATCTCCACCACGGCCTTCACCTGAACATCCGGGTGCAGAGCAGTGACAAAGGTACGGATGGCGCCGGCCACCGACCGGGCCATGTCGGGGGCCCGTAGTGCGCCATCGGTGCCGATCCGGATCTTGACGGTCATGACGGACCGGCAACTGCTGCCGCCGGTGCTGCCGGCATCGCCGGTGTCTGTCTCAGAAGACGCTGCTTCAGAACACACCACAAACGGAACCGGCTGCGCGGCGCTGTCTGGATCCATCAATGACCCCAGCTGCTTGAGCGCGCTCAGCCACACCGGATCAGCGGCATAGACCGTGGCCACGCCGTCCATGGACAGCACCATCTGGCGGATATCCTCTTCTAGGTTCATTGCGGCCCCTCCCCAGTCTCTGATTCGGCAGACCTAGTTTCGGCAGGCCCTGCTTTGGCAGGCCCTGTTTCGCCAGGCCCAGTTTCGCCGGAACCGTTGCTGGGACTGCTTGCCATCGGCGGGCGCATATCCGTGAAGGCCACATGGATGGCCTTCACATTGAGCTCCGTCTCCACCAACAACTCGGCAAAGACAGCGTCGCGCAACGTCTGTGCGAGCGATGGCAACGGGTACCCGTAACGCGCGGAAACGTTGATCTTCACATCTATCGGAGCTCCAGCCACGCTGACGTCACCCTCAAGTTGGCAGCGCCCAATGAGGACCCCGCCCAGCGAGTCACCCACAGTACGGATCAGCGCAATGACGGCACCTTCGGTCTCACTCAACTCATCCAGCTCACCGCCATCCACACCGTCGCCACTGAGCGGAATCGAGCGCCCTGCCCGTGTTTCCAGACGGAGGTTCGCCATGATGCCGTCAAGCCAGCCGGTGTCGTTGGCAGCTGCGGAAGCAACGTCGTCGTCCATCATCAAAAGCGCGGCGGCACTCAGGCCGCGCAGTCCAGCAAGGTACGCCTGACACTGCGGGCAATGGTCAATGTGCTCGGCATCAGGTGAGGTGCCGCTATCCAAATAGTCGCTGAGGGCTTCGATGCGCCGACCGCAATCATGCGTGGGGTTCATCGCCATTCCTCCATTTCCTTCATAAGCGTTGTTCGCGCCCTGGCCAACCGGCCGCGAACGCTGGCGGCGCTAATTCCTAGCGTCTGGGCGATCTCCTCATAGGATTGACCGCCTATTTCCTTCAAAACCCAGCATCTTCGCTGTTCCTCGGGCAGCCTAGACAGCGCGGTATTCAAGGCCCGACGCGCGGACCCGGCCACCGCTGCCTGCTCCGGCGTAGGCAAGCGGTCTGGCGCTTCAGGCTGGTCCTCGAGGTTATCGTGGGACTTTCGACGCCGGCCGGTGTCCACCGCGCGACGGGACACAATCCGCATAAGCCACGCCTTCGCGGCCGTGCCGTCCTGCAGATGAGCAATGTCTTTCCATGCCGCAATGAGCGCATCTTGCACAACGTCGTCGGCCTCGGCATGGGAGTTAACCAGACGCCGGGCATAGGCGCGCATGAGCGGGGCGTGCCTGCGCGCCAGCATTTCAAAGGCGGCAACATCCCCGTCGCCGGCCCGTTCGGCCAAAACGGCGTCCGGGGCATCGGCTAGTTTGTGGGGCAGATCCTGCAGTAGTTTCACCGGCGTGTGCCTTTCGGGGTTCGCGGGGCCAGTAGGAGCAGCGGGGCAAGAACACTCACGGACGAGCCTATATGCGCCGACGGCCGGCAGCGCGAGTGCGTCTGCCGACCGTCGGCCGTCCATGCAACTTACTTGCGGCCCTTGATGGCGCCGTAGGCTGCTGCAACTACCAGACCGCCACCGATCGACAACAGCCAGGTCCGGATGTTGAAGAACGATCCCAGGTCAGCGCTGAAGATAATGGAACCCAGCCACCCACCGACGATCGCACCAACCACACCCAAGATAATGCTGGTGATCCAGCCGCCCTGGACCTTGCCCGGCATGATTGCCTTGACGATGGCGCCGACGATCAAACCCAAAATGATGAAGCTAATGAAACCCATAATGTTCTCCTTGTGCGAATGCTTATGCCACGCGTTCGGTGCGGGCAAATAGTGTGCGGGTGCCGGCCTTAATACGGACCAGCACAGGTGGGCGGAAACCGAGAAGTTGATCCAGACCCTCTACCAAATGGTCGACGGCGGCCATCACCTCAACGGGTGAGGCACCTTTCCGGGTTTGGATACTGATCTTCAACCCGGAGTTGCTACCGCCGCTTGTGTTGTTCCAAGCCTTATTAGTCCAAGACTTGTTATTCCAGGACTTGTTATTCCAGGACTTGTTGTTCCAGGACTGCACCGACGTCGCCAAGACCTGCGTGTTATCTGCCAGCGCAGCCTTGATGGCTTGCGCTGCGACGGCGGTGTCCACGGTGGTCTTGCCGGTGGTGTCGCTTCCTGCTCCGGCTCTTTCTGTATCGCTGTTGCTGTCCTGTTGAGCCAACTGGTTGCTGCGGCCGGTGCCTTGTGAAGCGATCCAGCACACCAGCAATACTGCGACGATGACGAGTGTGGCAAGCACTGCCACGCTCCACCAGCTGATGTCCGCGCCAGGGATCTTGGCGGCAGCCAAGCTGTCCTGGACACTGGCCCAAAGTTCGGTGCCGGTAGCAGTCCAGCGTTGGGCGAATGCCGGGCTGGTTCCCGCCAAGATGGAGATGGCTCCTGCCGCGGCAAGGGCCAGTCCGAGCACCCCCAACAATGCGCGGTTCAAACCGCGATGGGTACCGTTCATGAACCCACCACCGTACTGGTGGTCACGCCGACAGCCAGCGGCTTGCCCAGCCCGTAAGCGTTCAGTTCACGCGCCACGGTTTCCCTGATGTGTTCAGTGTCCACTGCCCGGCCTGAGCTGGGGTGAACGCTCACGTCAATGCGTTTGCGGCTGACACTTGTGGCCACTTGTTCAGGAGCCAGGTGAGCCGCGGTACGGGCCGTCCGGGAGAGCGCCGCCGCAAGAACGGCATTGTCAACCACTACGGCCGAACGCTTGTTAGCGATGACGTGCCGAGCCTTAGTTCCCGGCAGCACCGCCATAGCCAGCAGGAAAATCCCTAGCAATACGGCCGCCACCCCCACGGCAACAAGTGCACCGGGGATAAGCTGCGTCGCCAGCGAAGCAAGGCCTTGAGCCAACTCTGCAGGGCTCCCCAGCACTGGTGCGTTCTGCGTTGCCGAAAGCACCAGTTCCAGAGCCAGCCAGAGCGTCACCACCAGCAGAGCCGCAGCTACCACGATGGACACCGCCGCCCGGCTGGAACGGGTTTCACGCCTGTTCAGCCTGTTGATGATCCGCGCCTCACGCGCTTGTTCATCTCTCATTGGACCCTCCCTGCGTTCCTTGGATCTGGCTCATGAATACCGGTGAAGCGGACATCTACCCAGCCCACCGTCGAGCCAGCCAGCGCCTCGATGCCTTGAGCAACACGTTGCCGGCCCGACGCGGCCCGCTCAAACACGGTCCCACCCTTCAGATCAGCGCCAACGTTCAGTTCACTGCGGCCGTTCAGCTCAGCGGCGGGGAACAGAGCCAGAGGCACGGCGAGTGAGACGCTAACTTGCCCCGATTCGTCGTGCACCCCGGCCCGTACCTCCTTGAGTGGAACGTTGAAGGCGTCAGCTGCAATAGCTGCTACCAACTTGTCCATGGTGCCGGCGGAAATGCTGGTGTACCCGGCACGCAGTGGTGGGCGGCTGTGCACAGTGGATTGCTGCGCCAACCTCTCAATCTCCAGCGTGCCGGCACTCATGAGGACGTGCGCTTCCCGCGAAGGGCGTCAATGGCACCTCGTAGGTCCAGGTTGCCGTCAATGCTGCGCCCGATCACTGCGCCTACGGCCATGAACAGAGCCACCAGCAGCATGGCCCAAAATCCAAAGGCCAAAGCCGAGATCGCGAGGGTTGCAGCTATTGCTGTTCCTGCCAAGGTGGCACTCATGAGACGCGAGCTTCGCGCTGGTTCACCTGATCGTCTGCAACGACGTCGGTGCGCTTGTTCGCAGCAGGCTTCTCATCGTCTTCGGACGGGATGTGAATGTCGGTGATGGAGACGTTAACCTCTGTCACTTCCATCCCAACCACATCTTCGACTGCTGCGTAGATGGCGTCGCGCACGGCGTCTGCCACCTTCTGCAGCGGGTGCGGGTACTCCACCACGAGTGTGACATCCACTGCCACCTGGGTCAGACCGACCTCGACGCTGACACCCTGAGTCAGATCCTTCTGACCCACGGCTTCGCGGATGCTACCCAAGGCGCGTGCTGCGCCACCACCGAGTGCGAATACGCCCGGGATGTCCTGGGCAGCGATGCCGGCAACCTTGGCCACCACACCGTCTGCAACCGTGGTGGTGCCTCGGCTAGTGACCGTCTGCTTGCCTGAAGCGTTGTTGTTGGCGTTGGTGTTGGCGTTGGTGTTGGCGTTGTTGGCGTTGTTGGCTGAAGCATTGTTGCCTGATGCGTTGTTCTTGATCTGAGGCTGAGTAGTCAAAATAATCACTCCCGAAGTTCTTCGTGTCAGTTTTTCTTCAAGCTCGGTGCCGTTTGGCGCCTACACAAGTAAGGCGTACTGAGAGGTAACATCGTCACGGTCAACCCACTGTGAACTGCGTCACACTCCAGTTTGGGTGCGGAAAGACGGGGTTTTCGGTGCCACATTGAACTAAAAAACTTAGACGGTGAGCCACTTACCGGCCGAACGGCGGTAGGTGCGCAACGCACCCGTGGTGGCCACTTCGTTGACTCCCTGAGCCAAGGAGATGGCAGCGTGACGGGCAAACTGGTTCTCGGCGTCGTACTCGCTGGCCTCCACCATGAAGCGGACGGTGATGCGCGGGATGCCAGCCACAATGTCCAGCTGATTGGCTTCAACCACGTGCGCCGAACCCACGGCAGCAACCGCCATGTCCATGACTTCTTCGGGGGCGTGGCCGGGGCGCAGGCCGGTGATTTGAATGGTGGCGCGGAAGGAAGGCATGTCTCCAGCCTATCGGCGGCGCCCCGCACGCAAAAAAGATGGCGCTTGCGGGAAAAGACGGCCGTCTACCGGCGTCTTTTCCCGCAAGCGCCGTCTTTACTCGACCGAGGGGAGCAGTTGGGTGGGCCCACGCGCCCGAGGGCCCCACCCCGAGCTTGCGAAGGGTGGGAGGGTGCGGGGATTATCCGGTGTTGCGCAGGCCGGCAGCCACACCGTTGATGGTGATCAGCATGGCCCGCTGCAGCCGCTCATCCACCTCGGACTTGGAAATGTCAGCTTCGCGGACGCGGCGCAAGAGCTCAACCTGCAGGTAGGAGATCGGGTCCAGGTACTGATCGCGGACGTTCAGTGAACGCTTCAGCAGCGGCTGGTTGTCCAACAACTCGGATTCGCCCGTCAGCAGCTGAAGTTCAGCCACCGTGAGATCGTACTCGGCACGGATCACGGCGAACAGGTGCTGCAATTCGGCGGGGACCAGCGTGCGCACGTAGTGGGCGGCAATGTCCATATCGGTTTTGGCCAGCGTCATTTCCACGTTGGAGATGGTGGAGGAGAAGAAGTGCCAGTGATCCAGCATTTCCAACAGATCAGCGGAGCGGCCGGCCTCGCGGGCAGCCTTCAGTCCGGAGCCCACACCGAACCAGCCGGGCACGATCTGCCGGGACTGGGTCCAGCCGAACACCCACGGGATAGCGCGCAGCCCACCCAGACCGGAGCCCGAATCGGGGCGCTTGGACGGGCGTGAACCAATGTTCAGCGACCCCAGCTGTTCCACCGGGGTGGAAGCCATGAAGTAAGCGGGCAGGTCCGCGTGATCGATCAGCGTCCGGTACCTGCCGAAGGCGGCGTCGGAGATGACTTCCATGATCTCGCCGAAGCGGTCCAGATCGTCATCGGAGTGGCGCGGCGCCTGGTGCAAGGCCGAACCCTGCATGACAGCGGCGAGTGACAGCTCCAGGTTTTCGCGGGCCAGTTCAGGCAGCGAGTACTTATCGGAGATGACTTCACCCTGTTCGGTGAACTTGATGGCACCTTCCAAGACGCCATTGGGCTGGGCCATGATGGCGTCATAGGTGGGTCCGCCACCGCGCCCCACGGAGCCGCCGCGGCCGTGGAACATGCGCACGTTCACGCCATGCTTCACCGCAACGTCGCGCAGCTTGCGCTGAGTCTTGTGGATCTCCCACTGGCTGGTCAGCACACCGGATTCCTTGTTGGAGTCCGAATAGCCGAGCATGATCTCCTGGACGTTCCCACGCAGGCGCACCAATTCGCGGTAGGACGGGTCGGAGAGCAACTGGTCCACAATCTCTGCCGAAGCACGCAGCTCGTCAACGGTTTCCAGCAGCGGGGCGAAGCCGATCTTCGCGTACCGGTTCTCCCCCGTGAGCTGAACCAGGCCGGCCTCGCGGGCCAGCACCGCCGGCGCCAGGACGTCGTCGGCTCCGCGGGTCATCGAGATGATGTACGTTTCGATGACATCCGGGCCGTACGTTCGCAAGGCGCGGCGAACCACACGGAAGACGTCGTAGGTGCCGTTCGCTGCGCCGTCGAGCTTAATCGGGTGACCGGAGAGCGGCCGGTGACTGGCCAGCTCGGTACTCAAGACGGCCATGCGCTGGGCCCGATCCAGATCGGCGTACGGCGTGCCCAATTCACCCACCCGATCCATGAGCTGGCCAACGGCGTCGTGGTGGTAGTCGGCGTGTTCGCGGATATCCAGGGTGGCCAGGTGCAGGCCGAAGGAGGAGATGGCGCGGCGCACCGAGGCGAGAGCACCGTCGGCCACCAACGCGGCCGAGTTGTTGCGCAGCGAGGACTCCAGCAGTTCCAGATCGGCGATGAGCTCAGAGGTGGCGCTGTAGTCGCGGCCAGGTTCATGGTAGGCGTCAGCGGCAACCCGCTTTTGGGTGTTGAACAGCTTGGCCTTGATGCACGTGAGCTTGAGGCGGTAGGGCTCTTCGGCGTTGAGTTCCAGGATGCGCGGGTCAATACCGGGCAGATTTGCCAGGTCCACGGCAATGGAATCCGTCAGGGCAGCGTCTGCTTCGTAGAGAGAGCTGGAGTTGGAGAGAATGGTGAGCAGCTCATCGATCAAGACGATCGAAATCCGCACCGCGTTCTGGTTTTGCAGGATCAGCACGTCCCGGGTGACCTCTGGGGTCACGTTCGGGTTACCGTCGCGGTCCCCACCAATCCAGGAGCCAAAGCGTAGCGGGGCGGCGTCAGCCGGCAAGGAAACACCGTGCTCGCCGAGCAGGTCACTGAGCTCGGTCAGCACCTCCGGCATGGCATCGGTGAGGATGTTCCGCAGGTAATAGATGGCGTTGCGGGCCTCATCCATGGGGGTGGGACGGACCTTGCGCAGCTCATCGGTCTGCCACATCTGGTCAATGATTTCAGCCAGTTTACGGTCCTGACGGCTGCGAGCGGTGCTGCCTTCCTGCGAAGGGGTGGCCAGGATGTCGGAGAGCTTGCGGAGCTTATCCAGCACCGAGCGCCGGGACGCTTCAGTGGGGTGAGCCGTGAAGATGGGGCGGACATCGAGCTCGTTGACAACCTTTTGCAGCGCCTCGGTCCCGGCTTGTGCAGCGATTTCGGTAACAGCCTTGGCCAGCCAACCGTCCTTTTCCGGACGTGCTCGCAGGCTGCGCACGCGGTGTACCTGCTCGGCGGCGTTGGCCAGGTGGAAGTAGAACGCAAAGGCGCGCACCAGATCGGTTGCCTGCTCCAGTGGCAGGGAGGCGAGGACTTCGCGGACCTGCTCTGCGACGTCGTTCGCGCTCCACGGACCGGTGCCGGACTCTCCGCGGGCGGCTTCCTTGGATTCCTTGGTCAGCAGGCGGACCTGTTCCACGAGGGCGAGCAGCTCGCGGCCTTGCTGGCGGACCAAGGAGTCGCCCAAAAGGGTGCTGACGCGGCGCACATCGGCGCGCAGGTCGGTGTCCTGCTCTTGGTCCTCCGCCGGGATGTCCGATTGGATGTCCGGGTCCTGAGAGCGCTGGGAATCCTGAGGGCTTGCTTGCAAATCTGAGCTCATGAGTCATTGTCCTTACGGTCTGTGATTCTGGGGTGCTCGTATGCGGCGTTGAATACGGTGTGGGCCCAATAGCGGGCCAGTTGGATCCTACGTTGACGGACTTGGAAGGTGCCAATCCGTCTCACAAAGTTACTGGCGTGGTTACTGGCGCCCAGCCATGTAGCGAGCATGAATTTGCTCCCAGCACGGGTAGAAGTCATCCCACCAGTGCTGCCAGTCGACGCTCTTGCCTTCAAGCGCATCGTGCAGGTGGTCGAGGTGTACATGCCAGCCTGCCAATGACATCAACACCACCTCGGCCGGCACCGCCACGGTATTGCTGAACGTCATCGCAGTGCCCGACTCGGTGGCCGTCAGCTCAATCCGGATCCGACCATGCATGGAGTTGGATATTTCCAATAGTCGCGGCGCCTCCGCAGCTACCACGCGCCCGTTCCACCAGTCGGTTTCAATCCCGTGGCCCTCGTCCTTGACGTTGAGCCATTTCAGATCAAACGATGAGCCAGTCTTCGCCTGACCACGCACCTTGGCCCACCATTGCGGGGTCTTCTCCGGCTCGGTCAGCATGGCCCAGACAGCCTCCGGTGCCGCCGTGTACTGCCTCGTGAAAACCAGTTCTGTGCGTTCTTCATCCACTGCCGCGGCGGTGCCCAGCGGGAATCGGGTCATGTCCTTGTTGAATTCTGCGTTCGATGCCATGTCCCCATTCTTCCATCACTACCGGCCCTGCCCACCATTTCTCGCCCCCTGTTCGCCGCTGGAATAGGCGCCCGCCCCCTCCCGTTGTGCCTAACAGTGATTTATCCCCGCACCTGAAGGAGCACCATGAGCGCCGCCATCGAGATCGACCGCCTCACCCAACGCTGGGAACGTTTCCGGGCCGGGCGCAATACCTCTTTGGCCGACGATCACGGCTGGCTGACGCTTACTTCCTTCCACTGGCTCCCCTCCGCTCCGGCCCCCTTGGCCGGTGTCCCGGGCTTGTGGAGTTTTGAAGGTACGACGGCGTCCCTCACCGCAACTGCCGAGGACCACCTGACACTGGTGGAAAGCGGCGACACGGTGGTAGGAACTATTACGGCAGAGCTCTCCGATGAGCAATCAATCATGTGGGTATCGTGGGGCTCCGTGGTGGTGGAGCTGGGCATGCGCGCCAACCGCTACATGATCCGTACTCGCGACTCCGCGTCCCCGGTCCTCACGAATTTCTCTGAGGTGCCTGTTTTTGACTACGATCCGTCTCTGGTGGTGACGGGGACGTTTGAGCGCTGGGATGAGCCCCGTCCCACCGTGATTGCTACTGCCAACCCACTGGTTCCCGGTGTGGCAGAGCTGGTGGGCGAGGTGTCCTTTGAACTCAACGGGAAGCAGTACCGGCTGGCTGCCGAAGAGGGCGGTCTGGGATCACTGGCGCTCACCTTCCATGACGCCAGCAATGAGGTTTCGACCGCAGCGTGGCGCAAGGTGGGACTCACCAAACCGCGTCCGGACGGATCCGTAGTGATTGACTTCAACCGTGCCATCAACTACCCCAGCGCCTTCACCGATTACGGCACCTGCCCGGCACCCGTTACAGGCAACACGCTCCCCGTGTCCATCGAGGCCGGCGAGCGCGACCCCCGGAAGTAGCCAGCGCCGCCAATCCCTGCCCTCGCGCGGCCAATCCCTGAGCTTATGCGCCGAACTTATTCTCGGGTTCAGCGCATAAGCGCACTGCCCCAAACTTATGCGCCGGACTCAGTGTGAGTGGTGCGCATAGGCGCTTATGCGGACCACTGAAGTCCGGTTCAGCGCATAAGCGCACTGCCAGGTCCGCAGTCAAGCTGTCAGCTACGCGGCCAGACTAGACGATGGCGCTGACGCCTGTGATGGCCCGTCCGGCGATCAAGGTATTGATCTCGTGTGAGCCCTCATAGGTGTAAATGGCTTCGGCGTCGGCAAAGACCTTCGCCATGCCGTAGTCGCTGACAATGCCGTTGCCACCTAAAATGGAGCGCCCCAGGGAAACGGTCTCGCGCATGGCCGCCGTGGTGTGAGCCTTGGCCAGCGCAACCTGCGCCATGGTTGCCTCCGCCGCGGAAGAATCTTGCAGCCCGGCAATACGCACCATCATGGCTAGCGAAGAGGTGGCGTTGCCCAGCATCCTCACCAATTGCGACTGGATCATTTGGAACGCAGCGATGGGTCGGCCAAACTGCTGGCGTTCCAGGGCGTAGGCGCGGGCAATATCAAAGGCGGCAAGCTGCTGACCCACCGCCTGCCACGCCACGGAAATCCGCGATCCCAGCAAAAGGTGGTTGGTGTCCTCGAAGGAGTTGACCGCCACGATCCTGTCCGTATCAGGGACCCCTACATCGGTGAGGGTGATGTGCGCGTTTTGGACAGTGCGCAGGGCGATCTTGTTTTCAATCTTGGTCCGCACCACGCCTTCTGTTGCGGCGTCCAGGAAGAACCCACGCACCTGCCCCGTGTCAGCATCCCGCGCCCACAGCAACACCCGGTCGCAAAACGTCCCATTGCCAATCCAGCGCTTGGCACCGTTGAGCACCCAGTGGGTGCCGGCGTCGTCCGTTATCTGGCGAGCGGTAGTCTCCATGCCGCCGGCCACATCGCTGCCGTGATCCGGTTCAGTCAGGGCGAAGGCGCCGGTGGTGCGCAGCGCGAGCGCGTCCGGGAGTAGCCGCTCACGCTGTTCGGGGGTGCCGAAATCGAGCAGGGCTTGGACGAAGAGGTCGTGGTGAACCAGAAAAAACGTGGCAAGAGAAGTGTCCACCCGGGTCATCTCCGCGACCACCAGACCTGTGAACAGGTGGCTGAACTCGCGGCGGTCAGGGGCGGCCAGATCCAGCGCGGCGATTTTGGGCAGGATGTGTTCCGGGAACTGCGCCTCATTCCACCAGCCGACGGCGGACGGGGCCACTTCCGCTGCTAGAAACTCACGCAGTTGGGCCAGCTTGGCCTTTTCTGCGGGGCTGAGCAATGCTTCGAAATCGTAGAAGTCGGCGGCGGGCAGCTCGGTGGCCGGGAGGGCCCTGTGTTGCTTGCTCATTTGGGCGACATCCGGATGGCGCCGTCGAGCCTGATGGTCTCACCGTTGAGCATGGCGTTGGCAACAATGTGCTCCACGAGCGCCGCGTACTCGGCAGGCTTGCCGAGGCGGGAAGGGTGCGGGACCTGCTGGCCCAGCGAATCCTGCGCGGCCTGCGGCAACCCGGCCAGCATGGGCGTTTCAAAAATGCCCGGCGCAATCGTCATGACCCTGATCTGCGAACGCGCCAGCTCCCGCGCAACAGGCAGGGTCATGGCGGCCACAGCACCCTTGGACGCCGCATACGCAGGCTGGCCGATCTGTCCGTCGAAGGCCGCCACGGACGCGGTGTTCACAATGACCCCGCGCTCCGGCCCGAACTCGCCGGCGAGCGGTTCGGCCGCAGCCATCGCCTCGGCGCACAACCGCAGCACGTTGAACGTTCCCACCAGGTTGATCTGGATGACGCGGCTGAACTGTTCCAGCGGCAGCACGCCCTCGCGCCCCAGCACCTTCCCGGGCGTTGCCACACCGGCACAGTTCACCACAATGCGCAGCGTGCCCAGCTCCGCGGCGGCGGCAATCGCGGCGCGCACCTGCTCCTCGTTGGTGACGTCGGCCGGGGCAAAAACGGCCCGCTCCCCGAGTTCCGCTGCAAGTTCCGCCCCGGCGGAGTTGGGCAAATCAACAAGCACGACGGCGGCTCCCGCAGCATGCAGGCGCCTCGCCGTCGCTGCCCCCAGACCCGATGCGCCGCCGGTGATCAGGGCAACTGTGCCATTTGACGAAATTTCCATGGTTCCTCCTCGTTGAGGGCCGCCCCCGTGGGAGCGATGAGAAAATGTTGCGTTAATGCATACTAACTAAAATTCGCCCCCAACGCGGCACCACTTTACGGCCATTTTTTCTGTACGCTCCATCACTTCCGGGAGGGCCACATCCGTACCCGCCGCCTGACGCAGAGGGCGCGTTTGAAGAAAAGGGCCTTAAAGTGACGCGGCGTCGGGGAAAAGGGGACGTACGCTGGGGGTCATGACAGGCGCAGCATCTCGCAACGAACTTCCCGCACCCACCCACGACTGGGCCACGCTGGCCGCCGAGGCTGGCGCAGATGTGAACACGCGCTTCGGCCACAGGCTGATGGGCCTGCCCGGAACGTGGATCGGCTCTCTCGAGGCACCCCAGCCCGGAGGAAACCCGAGCTCCGAGGCCGCAGCGGGCGCGAAAAAACGCCCCACCCCGTGGTCGGAATGGCACTACTGGTGGCAGGCCCACTACCTCGACGCCATCCTCGACACGGCCCTCCAACACCTTCGCGCAGGGCGCCGCCCGGCCGCCCGCCGCGAACTGCGGCGAGCAAAGGCGCTCCTGCGCGGCAGCATGATCCGGAACTTCGGCCGCTTCCCCAACCACTATTACGACGACATGGCCTGGCTGGCGCTCGCAGCCGGCCGGCTCAACAAACTCTCGCTGCGTCTGGAAGCCCGCCCCGCACGTTTGGCTGCCTTCGCCGCCGGGACATTGACGCGCCAACTCCATTCGGCCCACGATTCCGTGCTGGGCGGCGGTCTGTACTGGTCGCGGAAGCGGGACTACAAGAACACTCCGGTGAACGGCCCGGCCGCCCTGCACTTTGCCCGGATCGGCGAAACCCACACCGCCACGGCCGTCACCACCTGGCTGCGCACCGAACTTTTCGACCCCGAAACCGGCCTCTATCTGGACGGAATCCACCCCTCCGCCACAGGCCGCGACGTGGAAAGCAACGTCTACACGTACAACCAGGGCCCCATCCTGGCCGCCCTGCTGCAACTGGGCGGGCCGGCAGAACTGCGCCAGGCAGCCACTCTCATCGCCGCCGTCAAGACCACACTGAGCACACCCGGGCGCGGCATCCGTCTGGAGCCAGGCGGCGACGGCAGCCTGTTCACCGGCATCCTCTGCCGCTATCTCGCCCTTGCCGCGCGCGATTCAAGGCTGCCGGCGCCAAGCCGGGACACGGCGTCGCGCCTCATCCAGGACACCGCCCGGGCGGTCATCGGCCAGAACCCGCAGCAGCTCTCGGGCGCCGTGCAGCGCTGGATGATCCTGACGGCAGCCGCGTCCATTTAGCTCCGCCCCTCAAGCACGACGGCGCCCGGCCACCAGCACCTGCCCTGCCGCAGGATCAGCGGGTGGCAGCGCCCGCCGCCAGCTCCCGGTTCTCGGGCGTTGCCGCGGTGAGGGCCTGGTCCAGGTCCGCCATCAGGTCGGCCGGTGCTTCCAGCCCGATGGACAGCCGGACCAGGTTCGCGGACGGCCGTGCCTCGGGGGCGACGGGGCGGTGGGTGAGGGCTGCGGGGTGCTGGATGAGTGAATCCACGCCGCCCAGAGACACGGCATGCGTGAACAGCCGGACGCCGGAGGTCAGCGCCTTGGCTGCCTCGAAACCGCCGCGCAGGCTGATGGACACCATGGCGCCGGGGCCCGAGATCTGGTGTTGCAGCAGGCCCTTGGGGTCGCCGTGCAGGCCAGGAAAGTGGACCTTTTCCACGGCTGGATGGTTCACCAGCCAGGCCGCGATACGTTGGGCTCCGTCTTGCTGGGCACGGACACGCACGGGCAGTGTCGCCAGCCCGCGGTGCAACAGGTAGGCTCCGTGCGGATGCAAAATAGCTCCGGTGATGGCTCGGACGCGTCGCAGGGATTCGGCTGTTTCCTCACTGCAGGCGATGATTCCGCCCACGGCATCGCCGTGCCCGCCAATGTATTTCGTGGCGCTGTGCAGCGACATCGCTGCCCCGAGGCTGATGGGGTTTTGCAGCACCGGCGTGGCAAAGGTGTTGTCCACCAAGACCGGGACCCCGTCGGATTGGGCAACGACGTGGCGGATGTCCACCAGGTCCAGGGTGGGGTTGGCGGGCGTTTCGAGGATGACCAGGACGGTGGTTTCGCGAATGGCCGCAGCCACCCCATCTTCGTCGCAGAACGTGGTTTCCACACCCAGCAGGCCCGAGGCCAGCAGGTGGTCGGTGCCGCCATACAGGGGGCGGACGGCCACGATGTGAGGCAGGGAACCGAGCGTTCCGGGCGCAGGCTTGCTGGCCAGGATCGCCGCCGTTATGGCAGCCATGCCCGAGGCAAAGGCCACGGCGGCCTCCGCCCTTTCCAGCACCGCGAGGCCAACTTCAAAGCGCGCCACAGTGGGGTTCCACAGCCGGGCGTACACATTGCCGCCCGCGGCCAGCGGATGCCCGCCGGTGGCCATGCATTCGTAGGAGTCCCCGCCATGGTCAATGTCCGGCAGCGGATTCGTGGTGGACAAATCAAGGGGCAGGGCGTGAACGCCCAGTGCGTTCAGGTCTTCACGCCCGGCATGCACCGCCTGAGATTCGAGGTTCAGATATTCAGCAGTCATGCCCCAACCATGAACGAACATGCAATGAATGGCTAGATAGTTGGGCGAAAGACCAATAGAATCGGCCCAATCGGCATTTCCCACCACCAACGGGCATTGAGACGGGCGTCACCTTGGAGAAAAAACAACGAGCCGGTGCCGTAACGTCCGGCCTGGACCACACCGACCTGGCCATCCTCCGGGCCCTGTCCACGGATGGCGGCCTGACCAACAAGGCCATCGCGTCGCGGTTGGGCTTGGCCGAGTCCACCTGTGCGAACCGCCTGCGGCTCATGCGCGATTCTGGCGTCATCCTGGGCAACCGTGTCACGCTGGATCTGGCCGCCCTGGGCTTCCCCATCCAGGCCATCATCAAGGTCCGCCTCGGCAGCCACAACGCCGAACACGTCAATGCGCTCTACACCGCACTCACCCGGATCCCCGGCGTCATCCACGCATTCCATGTGGCCGGTGAGGACGATTTTCACCTGCATGTCGCCGTGGAGAGCCCCGAGGCCCTGCGCGACATGGTCCTCCAGCACATCACCGTCAACCGCGTCGTCCGCCAAACAGAGACGCAGTTGATCTTTGAGGCCCGCCACGGCGTGGGGGTATTGGCCGGTTAGGGGCGGCGCTTTTGCGGGTACGGGGTCTGGCCCGCCTCGAACATCGCCACGAATCCGGCGATCTTTGCTGCCCGGACGGCAGGGGTCTTTACCGAGGTGGTGCGGTAAATCACGGCATAGCGATTGACAGAGGTGAGCACGTCAAACATGGCCTGCGCCGACGGACTGGCGGCAATTGCGGCGCCAAGATCATCCGGAACCTGGGCATCCGCCTGCCCCGAGTAAGCAGCCTCCCAGCGCCCGTCGGCCTTGGCGGCATCTGCGGCCGCCACCCCGGCTGCCCGCATGCGGCCCTCAGCCACGAGCCGCTCATAGTGCCCGGTGTTGATCTTGGACCACTTGCTGGCCTTGGTTCGGGGCGTGAACCGCCGCAGGTGGCTGCCGTCATCGCGTTTGCCGGCCACACCGTCGATCCAGCCGAAGCACAGTGCCTCATCCAGTGCCGCGGCATAGTCCAGCCCTGTCACATTCCCGCCCTTCTTGTGCAGGACCAGCCGCACACCGGGACTGGATTCGTGGTTGCGCACGAGCCATTCCCGCCAGGCGCCGGCGTCGGGCAGCAGGAGTTCAGGAAGTTCAACCATGGCTCAACATTAGTATTGGTGGCATTGCAGAACCACAAGGAGAACCATGCTGCGCGTGCGCCCCATCATTTTGACCTCGAATTTCACACAGACAGTCGCGCAGTTAGTTGAGCTGGGCTTGAGCTGTTTAGAGAACGACGGCGACTGGGCCGAGTTTGATTCCGGCAACGGCAAAGTCGGTGTTTTCATCGAGGCACCGGAGACAGAAGGCATCGAGTTGGCTTTTGAGGTGCGTGATGCCGCCATTTTTGTCCGCCGTACGCTCGAGGACGGCACGCATGCCGAGGAAACCGACACCTCCGCCGGGCCTGGCGCCCGCGTCACCGCGCCCGACGGTTTCACTTTTGAGCTGGCCGCTTCCGAGGATCTGAGCCTGCCCGAGCCCGATGCTGATCCTTTCGCGCCATCTTCAGTAACAGCTATCTGGCGCACGCCGGATCTCGCTGCGGCCAACAAGGTACTGGCGGACATCGGGGCCAAGCACGTCCAGGATTATCCGGGCGGAGGAGCCCTGTTCCGGGCCAAGAATGGCGGCTTCGTGGCCACCGCGAAAGGTGCCGTGACCGGCGTCGAACTTGAAATAAGGCATCAGGGTGAGACGCTCACTTTTGGTGCCGAGAGCGAATCCTGAGAATTTTCGGGGGCGGCGGGAAGCGTGTGGGGCTTCGATGGGGTAGAACTAAAGATATGAGCGTGCGCACCCCTGATCCGTATCCCGGCTGGCTGTCCCCCGAGGATCTGTACGAGGCCCGAAACCGGCTTCCCATGGTCTATGTTGAAGCGGTTCCCGTGCGGCTGGATCCGCTGGGCTATGTCAACGAGGTGGGCCTGCTGCTGCAGGCCGACGAGAACGGTTCCATGGTCCGCACCCTGGTATCCGGGCGTGTGCTGTACCGCGAGACCATTCGTGCCGCGCTGATCCGCCACATTGAGAAGGATCTGGGTCCGCTGGCCTTCCCGCAGCTGCCCGTTAGCCCGGTGCCGTTCACGGTGGCCGAATACCTGCCGTCGCCCTCGCAAACCGGCTTCACCGACGAACGCCAGCATGCGGTCGCCATGGTCTATGTCATCCCTGTGACCGGCGAATGCGAACCCCGCCAGGACGCTCTGGAACTGACTTGGATGACACCCGAAGAAGTTCTCAGCCCCGGCGTTCAAGAAGAGTTTGTGGGCGGTCGCGGCGCATTGGTGCGCCAGGCGATCTCCTACGCAGGGCTTGGCCGCTGACCTGGACCGGGTCCGTTCCCGGGTTCGTCATGACTTGTTCTGCGCGCGGAACGCAGCGTTTCCTACGCCCGTTCCAGGGTCAACGCTAGCCGGTTCAACCGATCCGGCGTAGATTACCTGTCATGGCGACCACTCAGCTCTCCGTCCTTGTCAACGCCGATGCCGAACAAGTGTGGCTCATGCTGCGCGAACCGGCCCGGACTGCCCAATGGCATGGCTGGGAGATGGAGGGGCTCGATACTGAGATCCAGCAAATATTCCACTCCAACGTGCGCGAGAGCAGCGACCACCTGCGCCTAGAGCTGGAAATGGGCGACGTTTTCACTCTGGAGCCACGCGCCGACGGCACGCTGCTGACACTGACCCGGGGCGAGGTTAAGGGCGAGTGGACCAAATACGACGCCGATATCACCTCGGGCTGGTCCATGTTCTTGCAACAACTCAAGTTCGCGCTAGAGCGTCATCCCAGAACTGCCCGGCGTACCGTTTTTGTTGATGGCACCAGCGCGGCTCACACGAATTTGTGGGATGTTTTGGGCATCGACACAGGATGGCTTCCGGACCCCGGCCAACCTTATGGGCTCACGCTGAACACCGGAGCCACGTTGACTGGCAAGGTCTGGTACCGCAATGAGAGCCAGGTCGGGTTGACGGTGGAAGCCTATGCAGAACACGGTGACGGGCTGCTGATCATCTCCCAACAAGCTCCCCTGGAGGGAGTCCGGGAGCACCCGGGCGCCCAGATTATCGCCTCAACGTACGGGCTGGGCGCGGCAGCTCTGGACGCCATTGGCGATCAGTGGGATGCGTTCATGGAAGCGCACTTCCCGGACGAATAACTTGCCTTCGGTGCAAGCATGATTGAGCGACTGATGAGAGCGCTCCGGGTTGCTTTGGACACCTTCGGACCCGGCCGCGGGCAAAGACTGGCAAAATGGAGGAATGCCTTCCCCAGAAACTACTGCTGATCTCCTTGCTCCTGCTCCGATTGCCGCCCCCGAAACACCCGGTCAACCGGCGTCGCAAGCGGAATTTGGCTTTGCAGTCACCACGCGCCTGAACGAAACATGCGCGCCCACCGCAGCAGCCATCGAGCAAAACGGTGGGAAGTTCCAGGGCCGCACGGGCGTCATCACCACACCCCATGGCACCATCAAGACCCCTGCGTTCATCGCCGTGGGCACCAAAGCCACCGTCAAGGCCGTGCTGCCGGAATCCATGGAGGATCTCGGTGCTCAGGCACTGCTCTCCAACGCCTACCATCTGTACTTGCAGCCGGGAGCGGACATCCTCGACGCCGCCGGTGGCCTCGGAAAGTTCATGAACTGGCAGGGCCCCACGTTCACCGACAGCGGCGGATTCCAGGTCATGAGCTTGGGTTCCGGGTTCAAAAAGGTCATCAACATGGACGCCGTGGCGGCCTCCCCGCACGCTGGCGCCGACGATTCCGTGGCCGTGGGCAAGGAGCGCTTGGCGCACATTGATGATGACGGCGTCTGGTTTAAGTCGCACCTGAACGGGGACATGCACCGCTTCACCCCCGAGGTCTCCATGGCGGTCCAGCACCAGATCGGCGCGGACATCATGTTCGCCTTCGATGAGCTGACTACCCTGCTGAACTCGCGCGGCTATCAGGAAATGTCGCTGGAACGCACCCGGTTGTGGGCGCTGCGCTGTATTGAGGAGCACTTCCGCCTCACCGAGGAGCGGGTTGGGAAACCGTACCAGGCCCTGTTTGGCGTGATTCAGGGCGCCCAGTACGAGGACCTGCGCCGCAAGGCCTCGCACGATCTTGGTGAGATGAACTTTGACGGCTTCGGCATCGGCGGGGCGCTGGAGAAGGAAAACTTGGGCACCATTGTGCGCTGGTGTGCCGAGGAGCTTCCCGAAAACAAGCCGCGCCACCTGCTCGGCATCTCCGAACCGGATGACATCTTCACCGCCATTGAAAACGGCGCCGACACCTTCGACTGTGTCTCCCCCACACGGGTAGCCCGAACCTCCGCGTTCTACACCCCGGACGGCCGCTTCAACCTCTCCGGCGCCAAATACAAGCGAGACTTCACGTCGCTGTCCGAGGAATGCGATTGCTACACCTGCGAAAACTACACGCGCGCCTACATCCACCACCTGTTCAAGGCCAAGGAAATGGTGTCCTCCACCTTAGTCTCGATCCACAACGAGCGCTTCGTTGTAAAAATGGTCGACGACGCCCGCCTCGCCATCGAGGACGGCACGTTCTTCGAGTTCAAGGCCGAGACGCTGCGCCGCTATTACCCGAAGCGGTAGCCCGGCAGACAGCGCATTAAACGTACGACGGCGGCACTTCGGTGAGTTTTCGCGCCCCACCCGGGTGCCGCCGTCGTTCTTTAAGAACGCTTAGGTCGCGGGGACCGCCTCCACATACGACGGTTCGTTGCGCTTGAACCAGCCGATCGCCAGCGATGTGACCGGAATGAGCGCGTACTGCACACCCACCTTGTACAAGAAGCCCACCAGCACGTAGTTCGCGAACATGCCGAAGCCTACGATCCCGATGACTGGCGCCGCTACGGCGCAGAAGATCAGGGTGTCCAGGAACTCGCCGGCGCCGCTGGAACCCATGAGCCGGACCCAGAGTTTGCGCTCCCCGTGGTGTGCCTTCAGGCGAACCATGATCCAGGAGTTGACGGTCTGCCCGGCCAAGAATGCCAGCAAGCTGGCCAGCACAATCTGCGGTACCGGGCCCAGCGCGTCCTCGAGGGCGTGTTGCTTGGAAACGCCGTAATCGTCGGTGAATCCGGGCAGGAGGATGATCACCCAGTAGCTGAGGGAGGCAAAAATGGACAGCACAAAAGTGGTCAGCACGGCCTTGCGGTTGACCTTGAAGCCGTAAATTTCACTGATCACATCGCCCAGAATGTAAGCGAACGGGAACAGGAAAAAGCCGCCGTCGGTGATGATGGGCCCAAATTGGACACCCTTGGAGGCGCCAATGTTGGACAGGATCACAATGACCGCCATGCAGGCCAAGAGAATCCCGAAATAGGGGCTTCCTACTGCGGCAAAGGTGGGGGCGGCGGTGGTTTTAAGAGGGGTTGCCGAAGCGTTGCTTTGCAGCGGGGACATGTTCAGTCTCAAATTTCTGTTGTTTAAGTGGTTTGCTCATGCCGCACCCCGCAGGGCCCGGCCGGCTGTATTATCACTGGGCCCGTCTGCACCCGGGCCATCCTCTATTCTGCCATGTCCTGAATTTTCTGCCCACCCGGCTCAACGGCGGCCGGATGGTTGCATTCCACGCAGTGCGGCGGGAACTGAAACGTGCAAGGCACTCGCACTGCTCACCGATTTGTTGGTGAATGCTACTTCAGCCATGGCGGCCCCACTTTTCGTAACGCACAGCCTCACCTCGACCGGCTCGACCTGCTCAGCGCTAGCTGCGCGGAGCTAGCTGCTGAAGCCGAGAATATCCGCCACTTTGTGCCAACCTTCGACGCCGGCAAACCTCTCGGCCTGCTCCAGGCCAGCGATCAAGTACAGAGTGTCGGCGCCGTGGGTGAAGGCTTCTTCGCCCAGCCCTGCAACCATGGCCTGTTCGAAGGCGGGGACATGCTCTTCATGTCCGTCGTCGACCACCAGTGCGGCCATGACCGCCAGTCCGTCGACTAGGCACAGCCGACCCCTAGCCACCGGGCGGTCAAAAAGTGCCACCTCAACCAGGTCGTAATTCTCCATGGGAGCTTCAGCGAGGTATGCGTCCGGCGGCAGATCAGGGACCAAATCCAGGTCCTCCGTCTCGGCGGACAACAACACGTTTGAGATGGTGGCCCGCAGCCCCTGCGACTGGGCAAATTCGGTAGCTCCGCCGGGATCATCGGTGACCAAGAGAAGCTCGCTGCCGGCGGAAACCGGCTCAAAAGCAGCGCCATCGCCCGGCCACACCATCACCTGCTGCGCCCCGATCGTGACCACAGCACCGGTCGCGGTGGGCTCCACATCCTGCAAGGTAGCCCAAGCGCGGGCCCAGTCGGGAAAAGAATCCTGCCAGAGAGCCATGTCTTTGCCTTTCTCGCCCATGCCAGTGTCGCCCACGCCTCGCGGTCAAAACTGGCCGCACGTTAGGGCGCATCTTCAGCATACAACCGCTTCCGCCCGTGATACGGCTAGCATCAAAGCATGACCTCATGGCAGCAAGATGTCCTCGGCCCGAACTTTGAGCAGCTGACCCTGGACCTGCCTGCCGGATCGCCCGCCACGCTGGTCCGGCACGTAGGCGAGTCGTCACCGGGAGCCTCGAGCGCTCTCGCCGGGGTTGACATTTTGTATGTCCACGGCTGGTCCGACTACTTTTTTCAGCACGAATTAGCCGAGTTCTGGCACCGTGCCGGCGCGAATTTTTATGCCCTTGACCTGCACAACTATGGCCGCAGCCTCCGTCCGGGCCTGCTCCCCGGGCAGGTTTCCTCCCTCACCGAGTACGACGACGACATCGCCGCCGCGCTTTCGGCCATGGGGCGCAGCGGGATTCCCGAAGCGGCCCCAGCCGGGCTTGGGGTTGAGGACTCTGCCGGGCAGCAGACCGCAGTTGCGGATGATCCCGATGAGGAGGCAGAGCAGCAAAGTTTTGAGCTGGCCTTCCTGGAGGAGGCCCGGCACCGGCTCAGTGCGGCCTTTGACGCTTTGGCCGGGCGGGAGCGCCCCGAGGAGACACCCGAGCCCAGCGGTGAACGTCCTCTGGTGCTGCTGGGTCATTCGACAGGCGGGCTGACCTTGAGCCTCTGGGCCGCGCGGCACCCAGGTGCGGCAGCCGCCGTCGTACTCAATAGTCCGTGGCTGGAATTCCAGGCAAGCGAGGTGGGCCGGGCCATGGTGGCGCCGCTCATTCAGGCGCGGACCAGGTTCAGGCCGATGGTGCCTTTTCCCTCGATCGATCCTGGTTTCTATACGCGGGCGGTTTCCAAGCGGTTCGACGGCGAGTGGGAGTATGAATCACTGTGGCGCCCGGACCGCGGATTCCCAGTGACGCCGTCGTTCCTGCACGCCGTTTTTCAAGGACAAGCGCACGTGGCACAAGGGCTGGGACTAGACGTTCCGGTGCTGGTGATGCTCTCCGATAAAAGCTATCTACAGCCAAAATGGTCCTCCACTGCGCTGGCCGCAGATGTGGTGTTGAATGTGGACACGGTGGCCAAACGTGCTCTCGATCTGGGCTCCAAGGTGACGCTGCACAGAATTCCCGGCGCCTTCCATGACGTTTTCTTGTCCCCGTCCAAAATTCGGGAACAGGCATACGCCGGCATGGGCCGCTGGGTCGAGGCCGCGCTGGATACGGCCGCACGAGACCGGTGGCGGGAACAGGCACACCGCGCCCCGGAGTTCAAGGCCCGCATCTAGGCTATGCGTCGTACCCGCCACAGGTTCAGCACATACTGCACATACTGCACATACTGCACATACTGCACATACATAGAAGAGTCTTCACTGGACAGGATAACAAGCGGGGTGAATCAGTAGCTGTACTCCGAGGTGAAGCCGATGCCAAACACCGACTGACACAGACTAAGAGCCACACACGCTACGAAAGGAACAAACGCCATGAGTTCGATGATGAAAGCCATGAGCTACTCCCAGTACGGCGGCTCGGAGGTGTTAACCCAATCGCAGCTGCCAACACCCAAGGTCGCCCCGGGGTCGGTGCTGATCCGCGTGAAGGCGGCCGGCGTCAACCCGGTGGATTGGAAGATCATGTCCGGCGGTTTGGATGCCTTGATGGACGTCAATTTTCCTGTCATCCCTGGCTGGGATGTGGCCGGCGTGGTTGCAGCCGTGGGCTTCGACACCCCTGAATTCACGGTGGGCGATGAGGTTTACTCCTATGGCCGCCGTGACACCGTCCATGGCGGAACGTTTGCCGAGCTCGTGGCCCTGCCGGCTGCCATTGTTGCCCACAAACCAGCCGGGCTTTCTTGGGAACTGGCGGCGGCACTCCCCTTGACCGGCCTGACAGCCCAACGCACTCTTGATGCGCTCGGCGTTGCAGAAGAACAGACGCTATTGATCCACAACGGCTCCGGCGGCGTGGGCCGCACAGCCATCCAGCTTGCCGTCAACGACGGCGTCCGTGTCATCGCTACTGCCTCCCCCAAAAATCACGACCGGATGCGTGAACTTGGTGCAATTCCGCTCTCCTACGGTCCCGGTTTGGTGGAGCGTGTGCAGGAACTTGGGCTGGAAGGAGTGGACGCGGTGGCAGATTTTGCCGGTGGGGTGCTAACCGAAACCCTTGCCCTGCTGAAAGCTGGAGGGCGGCACGCCTCTATCGCCGACTGGTCTGTCACACAGCACGGCGGCCAGTACGTGTGGGTGCGCCCCGATGCCAGTGAGCTGGAACGGCTGAGTTTGCTGGTCGAAGATGGCACCTTGAGCGTTGATGTGGCCCAGACCTTTCCGATGCAGGATGCTGCTCAAGCTTTCGAAGCCAGCATGTCTGGCCACGGCACCGGCAAAATTGTCCTGACCGAGTTCACCAACTAGTCCGAGTTCACCAACTAGCCACTGGGCTGGTGCCCTACCGTTGCAGGCGAATGCGGCTACGGTTAAGGGGTCCCATCACGCCGACCGCAAGGAACCCTGTGGCCAAGAAGACCAAGAAGTCCCGATTCGGCAACCCTGCCAAAGCCAGCGCCGACGCCGCCACCCGTTCGGTCAACCGGCCGTCCCTCGAAGCACGCTTGAACCGGGCCATGGAATCGCTGTCGCCGGGGTTCGTAGCGTGGCTGGAAGCCCAGAGCCGCCCGGACAAATCGATCGATATGAGCCTGGCAATCTTGGACGATTTCTTTGACATGTACCGCATGCTGGAGCCCCACACCGACCCCACAAATCTGGATCCGGCCGCTGTTCAGGAAGTCATGGAGGTCACCAGTCACGCGAACCCGCTGGGTGTTCTGACGCTACGCGCAGGCGTGCGGGACTACGTTGATTATTTGACTCAGGCCAAGCTCTGGACCGGGACCGCCGAGGACCTGGGGACCGTTCAAAGCGAGCTTGCGCGCACGGGAGTAGACCCCGCCGAGAGTGATTGGGCCCCTGAGGACTACGAATTTGCCGACGTTTTTGTTCCGGAACTTTCCTCGGAAGAAATCCTTGAAACCGTAACAAAGACCCCCTTGTGGCAGAACACCATGGCCTTGCTGGAGTGGATTGGCGATGGCAAGGAGCTGAATGAAGACAACTCTTTGACTGATGCGGAAGGCGCCGCGGCCACTCTGGTCCACAGTGGCCTGGGGTTGCTGAGCGACGCCACCAAATTGGCCACTGCCGAGGACCGTAGCGCCGCCCGGCTGGCGCTCTACTTGGACATGCTGGATGTCACGGGGCTGATTAGCTTCACCGAAGGTCAGCTGCAGGCCACCAAGCCTGCCCTTGATCCCGAGTCCGACGACGATGTCATCGAGACCATGCGTGAGCTGATGGGCCTGTTTATCTTCACCGTGACGCTGGCCGGTTCCGACAACGGCGACGAGGACGGCGAAGAAGGCGAGCTCGAGTACTGGCAGCTGGAAATGACCGACTGGCTGACGCAGTGTTCATCCGTGGAACCGCCGGAGTCGGCGCTGTTGATCCAGGCGTTGGCGGAGCCCGATTCCGTGCACCCGGATCTGCTGTCCATCGCGACAAACATTGCTCACTGGGCCGATGAGGGCCTGGTCATCGTGGGCGAATTTATTGAAGTTCCGCCCGCCTACCGTGCCGACGTGGTCGATATGCTCAGCGACGATGTTCCGGTTCAGGCCGTGGGCCCGGGCGCGAATTCAGTGAATTCTTCCGCGCGAGATTTGCCTGAGTCGCACTGACCGCCCTTTTCCCAAGCCCCGTTTCCGAGCACCACTCCCAAGCACGACGTCGGCCACGCACCTTTCGCGAAAGGGTGCGGAGCCGGCGTCGGGCTGGGGCTGAATACGACCCTCCGTCCCTATTCTTTAGGAACCCATGGCCAAGAAGTCCAAACCCAGCAAGGCATCCCGTTTCGGCAACCCGGCAAAGGCAGCCGAGGATAAAGCCAAAGCCAGTAGCGCCGGCGTCAACACAGCCCTGAACACAAGCACAAACGTGGTGTCTTTAGCCAACGCCGTGGCTGCGCGGACACTGGCGTCGGTGCTGCCAGCATTCAAGTCTTGGATGATTCAAGCTGGCATTGACCATGAAGAAGCCGATTGGCTCTCCGCTCTGCTGCTGGACTTCTTCAAGAACTACGTACAAAGCGTTCAGGCTTCGGATGCGAGCAATTTAGAGGTCGATATGACCTCTAGAATTTTGGATTCAGCTGGCGGATTCCATCCTGAAATGCGTGTATCCATAGCGCTGGCGCTCAACAGCTATTTGAAATTTCTCATGACCACCCAAGCGTGGACCGGCCCCGTCGATAACCTGATTCAGCTGATCACCATGACTTCCCCGGACGCAACCCAGGCCGCCAATGCGAAGTACGCTCAGCGCGTTTTCAGGCAGCCACAGACCGCCGCACAAGCAGCCGAAGCCGCCGCGGATTTGGTGTTTGTCCATCGGGTGGGGGCTCTTCTGGAATGGATCGGAGAGGGCCGTAAAACCACCCCGTCAGGGTTGCTCCCCCGTAAAGATATCCAGTGGGCCGCGGCCTGCGTCGAGGTGAACGCCGTCGGAGCAGCTACGCGTAGTTCCGTTACTAGTGCCATATCCAGTGATGACGACGAGCCTCGCCAGGTGACGTCCATGACCCAGCTGCCACGCCTGATGGAGTACTGGGAAGTGATGACCGAGGCCGAGCTGATTCACGTTGACCGTCAGCGTGTGCAGCTGACCGGCCAAGGCCGACTCTTTCAAAGCGATCCGAATCAGAGGGCCAGATACGCCGCCATACTGGCCTATTTCTTCCTCTACGACGCTTTGGTTCCGTACGATGACTCCAGGCCGGACAACCCAGTGCGAACCCAAGTCGCAGAGATCATTGCTGCGGCCGCCTCCGGTAATCCCCCGGAGACATCCGCGGTCTTCGGGCAGGGGCCTGCGGCTGGCCCTGAGAAGTACACGGCGATATTTGTTGAGACAAGGATCCGGGACGCCGCCGCCCACGGGCTACTGGAAATAGGTACTCACGTGGTTGTCCCTCCAGTTCTGCGCCACGCCGTGGAGCAACTTCTGGGGCTTTTGGACAAGCACATTGCGAAGCAGTCAAGGGTTCCTCGGGGCCCGTCGAAAGCCACGTTCCAGCTGAAAATTCAGATTGACGGGATCACCCCTCCTGTCTGGCGCAGCGTCACCGTTCCCGCCGAGCTGGGCCTTGATGAGCTCCACGAAATCATCCAAAACCTCTTCGCCTGGAATGAGACTCACCTGCACGAGTTCATGCTGGGCACCCACCCCAACGGCGTCCGCTATGCTCCGGCCGACCCCGAAGCGGACCACTGGGGTGATCCGCCCGCCGATGAGGAGGGCGTAGCCTTGAACACCCTCTTGCACGCCCCGAAGGACACACTGCTGTACACCTACGATTTTGGTGACAACTGGGAGCACACCATCACGTTGGAGAAAATCCTGCCCGCAAAGGCCCCCGGAATCCTGCCGCTGTGCGTGGCCGGCAGCGGTCATCCCCCGCAAGAGGACTCTTCCGGCCCCCACGGCTGGATGGAAAAACTTGCCACCTCAAGAAATCCCAGCGACCCGGACCACGCATACATCCGCTCATGGATGGGCTTGCGCAAGGGCCAGCACATTGACCCGACAGCCTTCGATCCGTCCGCCGTCAACAAGCAACTGGCGCCGTTGCGGAAGATGCTTTAGCCCGCTTTCTTGCCTCAAGCACGACGACGGCCCCGCACCTTTCGCGAAAAGGTGCGGGGCCGCCGGGTTACTTCACGCAGGCATCAGGTTCTGGCCACCCCGTGGACGCGCAGCTGCAGTAGAGCCAGGTCCAGGAGCGGCGTGGCCACCCCGAGCTCGGCGGCTCGGCGGGCAAAGTCGCCCACAATGTGCTCGCCCTCATTGGGCAGCCCGGCCGTGACGTCGCGGTACAGCGATGAGGTGAACGCCGAACCCGGGGCGGTCAGGAATGCCAGAGTGTTGGCTTGTTCGGCCTCCGGAACGGGGAACCCGGCAGCAACTGCCACGGCTGCCGTCTCCGCCACCACACCGGCCACAAAGGCAGCACCTCCGGGCACCGCGGCGATGTCGCCCACGGGCCCGCGCATCAGGCATGTCACCACGCCCGCGGCAACAATGAACACCCATTTTTGCCACATCGCATCCAGTCCGTTGGGCGCCTCAATGACGTCAATGCCGGGCACCGACACCTCGGCCACGAGCCGCTCCAGCCGTGCAGATGGGCCGCCGTCCTGTTCGCCGAGGGTCCACCGCGCCATCGGCGCCAAGATGGCAACGTCGCCGTCTCCGTTAATGGTGCCGATCAGGTGCACCACGGATCCCAGCACCTTCTCCGCACCGAACGCCGCCGCGAGCGCATCCATGTGCGCCATCCCATTCAAGAACGGCACAATCAACGTGTCCGGTCCCACCGCCGGCGCCACATCAGCAATCGCGCTTTGAAGTCCGGCAGCCTTCACGGTGAGAAGAACGACGTCGAACCTCTCACCCAGCTCCCCTGCCGTAAGCACCTTGGGTTCGATCCGCAGCTCCTGCTCAAGCCCAGCAATCCGCAGGCCGCGCCGCTTCAGGAACCCCGCGCGCTGTTCGCGGACCAGGAACGTCACGTCCCGCCCGGCCTCGGCCAGCCGGGCACCAAAATAGCCACCCGTGGCGCCTGCCCCAACAATGAGAATCTTCATGGCTTCCCTATTCTTCGCGCACGGTGCCGGCGGTATTCGTGCCAGGTGAGCACCACGATCAGGATATCGAACACCGTCAGCGCCACGAGGCCGGCCGACGGCGTGAGGATGAGTTGGTAGAGCTGGTACAGGATGAAGATGATCAGGACGGCTATCATCCACGGGTAGGCCCACAGTTTCTGGCGCAGTAGGGCGGTGACGAGGACAACCTTCACGATGCCGTGAGCCAGCAGGTAGATGGCGCCGAAGAGCACCACATGGTCGGTCAGCCCGGCAGTCCCCTGCAGGACGTGGTTGGCGATGAAGTCGTTGGGGTCTTCCGTCAGTTCCGGCTGGGTGATGAGGATGGCTAGCTGCTTGATCTTGTCCGGGGCAACAAAAAGCAGCAGCGTTCCGCCGATCAATTCCAGCACACCGTCGAGACCTTTGAAGATGATGGCGACGTAGAAGAATCTGTCCCACCAATCGGATTTGCGTGTCGCCTTCACAGTTCCTCCCACCGTGCTTTCTCTGTCTGGAGGTTAGCACTGCAGGCTAGGCGGAAGCTCAGCGCCGGCCTGGCTGTACGTCGGTTGGTTGACGTGGCGGCAGCGGCGGCGGAAGCTTGAGCGTACATGGTCCCGGACGCCAGCAAGCGGAAAGGACCATCGCAGCGCAACCGCCGCAGCCGCCCCTGGCCGCGGCAGCAGTCAACGGCAGCAGTCAACGGCAACAGTCCAGACGGGATGTTTCGTGGAACAGGTCTCAGCAGGCACATTCAAGGCGGCCGGCAAGGTCATAGCCGTCCACGTGGCCTACCGCTCGCGGGCCGAACAGCGCGGCATCACCCCCGCCCTGCCGTCCTACTTCCTCAAAGCTGCGTCCTCGCTGAGCCTGTCGGGCGCAGACGTTGAACGCCCCGACGGCTGCGAGCTGCTGGCCTTCGAGGGCGAGATCGCCCTGATCATCGGAACCGCGGCCCGCCGCATCAGCCCGGCGGAAGCCTGGTCCCACGTCCAGTACGTCACGGCGGCCAACGACCTCGGCGTGTACGACCTCAAATATGCCGACAAGGGCTCCAATCTCCGCTCAAAATCCGGCGACGGCTTCACCCCGCTAGGCCCGGGACTCATCGCGGCCCCCTCCGTGGACCCAACCGCCCTGCGCCTCCGGACCTGGCTCAACGGGACACTTGCGCAGGAGGACAGCAGCGCAGGCCTGTTGTTCCCGTTCAGCCAGATCATCGCAGACCTGTCCCAGCTCCTGACGCTCGAGCCCGGCGACATCATCCTCACCGGCACCCCCGCCGGCTCCTCCGTTGCCGTGCCGGGCGACGTCATCGAAATTGAGTTGGACGACCCCGCCGCGGGACTGTCCACCGGCCGGCTCCGCACCACCGTAATACAGGGTCAAACCCCCATGGCCACCTACGGAAACCGGCCCAAAATCACCGACGCCGACCGCATCGATGCCTGGGGCTCCCCGGAGGCCGCCGGATTGCCGCCCCAGAGCTTCAGCTCGGACCTCCTCCGCAAGCTGACCAGCGTCGGCACCGCCACGCTCAGCTCGCAACTCCGCAAAAGGGGCCTGAACAACGTCAGCATCGACGGCCTCACCACCACCCAACCCGGCCAGCGCATCGCCGGCCCCGCCCGCACGCTGCGCTTCGTGCCCAACCGCGAGGACCTCTTCACGAGCCACGGCGGCGGCTTCAACGCGCAAAAGCGCATCATCAATTCCCTGCACGACGGCGAGGTGCTGGTCATGGAAGCCCGCGGAGATCCCAGCGCGGGAACCTTGGGTGACGTCCTGGCCCTGCGGGCCCAGGTGCTCGGCGCCGCTGCCATTGTCACCGACGGCGGTGTCCGAGACATTGCCGAGGTGACCACCCTGGGCCTGCCAGTGTTCCATGCCGGTGCCCACCCGGCCGTCCTGGGCCGGCGCCACATCCCGTGGGACACCGACGTCACCATCTCCTGCGGAGGGGCCACCGTCCAACCGGGTGACATCATTGTCGGCGACGCTGACGGTCTACTGGTCATCCCGCCGTCGTACGCGGGAGACGTGGCGGACGCGGCCATCGCCCAGGAACTCGAGGAAACGTTCATCGCCGAGATGGTCGCGCAGGGCCACAGCGTGGAAGGCCTGTTCCCCATGGACGAGACGTGGCGGGCCCGGTTCACGGAATGGGCGGCCGGGCAAACAGGGGCACACACCGCAGACAGAGCAGAAGGAGCGGACACCCCATGACCGGCCACTTCATCCCGGACAAATTGCCCACCCACATCCAGCATTACATCGACGGCGAGCACGTGGATTCGGCGGGTGGGGAGAGCTTTGACGTGCTCGATCCCGTGTCGGACGGCAATTACGCCACGGCCGCCGCTGGGCAAAAGGCGGACGTGGATCGCGCCGTGGACGCCGCCACGCAGGCGTTCAAAAACGGGCCCTGGCCGCACCTGAAACCCCGCGAGCGCGCCCGCATCCTGAACAAGATCGCCGACGCCATCGAGGACCGCGAAGACCGGCTGGCCGAGCTGGAAACGTTCGACACCGGCCTGCCCATCACCCAGGCCCGCGGCCAGGCGCAACGCGCGGCAGAGAATTTCCGCTTCTTCGCAGACCTGGTGGTGGCCCAGGTTGACGACGCCATGAAGGTCCCCGGCGCGCAGCTCAACTACGTGAACCGCAAGCCGATCGGCGTCGCCGGGCTCATCACGCCATGGAACACCCCGTTCATGCTGGAATCGTGGAAGCTGGCGCCCGCGCTCGCCGCCGGCTGCACAGTGGTGCTCAAACCGGCCGAATTCACCCCGCTCTCAGCATCCCTGTGGGCCGGGATCTTCGAGGAAGCAGGCCTGCCCCAGGGCGTGTTCAACCTCGTCAACGGCCTCGGCGAGGACGCCGGCGACGCCCTCGTCAAGCACCCGGGCGTCCCGCTGATCTCCTTCACCGGCGAAACCACCACCGGCCAGACCATCTTCGCCAACGCCGCCGCAAGCCTGAAGGGGCTCTCGATGGAGCTCGGCGGCAAGAGCCCTTGTGTGATCTTCGCCGACGCCGACCTCGACACCGCGATCGACTCCGCCCTGTTCGGAGTCTTCTCCCTCAACGGCGAGCGCTGCACGGCAGGTTCGCGCATCCTCGTGGAACGCAGCATCTACGAGGAATTCTGCGAAAAGTACGCCGCCCGGGCCAGGAACATCGTGGTGGGCGACCCTCACGATCCGCGCACCGAGGTGGGCGCGCTGGTGCACCCCGAGCACTACGCGAAGGTCATGCGCTACGTGGAAATCGGCAAATCCGAGGGCCGCCTACTCGCCGGCGGCGGCCGCCCCGCGGGCCTGGACACCGGCAACTACGTGGCGCCCACCGTCTTTGCCGATGTGGGGCCCGACGCGCGGATCTTCCAGGAGGAGATCTTCGGCCCGGTCGTTGCCATCACGCCTTTCGAGAACGACGCCGAGGCACTGGCTTTGGCCAATGGCGTCAAGTATGGCCTGGCCGCCTATGTGTGGACGAGCGATCTGGCCCGCGCCCACACCTTCGCCCAGAGTCTGGAGGCCGGCATGGTCTGGTTGAACTCGCACAACGTGCGGGACCTGCGGACCCCGTTCGGCGGGGTCAAGGCATCCGGGCTGGGTCATGAGGGCGGCTACCGCTCCATCGACTTCTACACCGACCAGCAGGCAGTCCACATCACGCTGGGGACAGTGCACACGCCCAGGTTTGGAGCGTCATGAGCCGCTTTATCCCCACCCCCAGCGTCCCGCCGCCTGACATTGTGCGCTGCGCCTATATGGAACTGGTGGTCACCGATCTGGCCGCCTCCCGCGAGTTTTATGTGAACCTGTTGGGCCTGCATGTCACGTTCGAGGATGCGGACACCATTTACCTGCGCACCCTGGAGGAGTTCATCCACCACAACTTGGTGCTGCGCCAAGGCCCGGTGGCCGCCGCAGCCGTGGCCGCATTCCGGGTGCGGACCCCTGCCGACGTCGGCGCTGCCGAAGCGTATTACCAGGCGTTGGGCTGCCGCACCGAGCGCCGCCGCGAGGGTTTTGTGAGAGGCATTGGCGACGCCGTCCGGGTGGAGGACCCGCTGGGCTTCCCGTACGAGTTCTTCTACGAGGCGACCCATGTGGAACGGCTGACCCAACGGTACGACCTCTACACCGCGGGCGAGCTGGTCCGGCTGGACCACTTCAACCAGGTCACCCCGGACGTCCCTCGTGGCCAGAAGTACCTGGAGGATCTGGGCTTCCGTGTATCCGAGGACATCCAGGACGGTGCCGGCACCACTTACGCGGTCTGGATGCACCGCAAGCAAACAGTCCACGACACTGCACTCACCCAGGGCGACGGCCCGCGCATGCACCACCTGGCGTTCGCGACGCATGAAAAGCACAACATCATCCAGGTCTGCGACAAGATGGGCGCGCTGCGCATCTCCGACAGGATCGAGCGCGGGCCTGGACGGCACGGCGTCTCCAACGCGTTTTACCTCTACATCCTGGATCCTGACGGGCACCGGGTGGAGATCTACACGCAGGACTACTACACCGGTGATCCAGACAATCCGGTCATCACGTGGGATGTGCACGACAATCAGCGCCGCGACTGGTGGGGCAACCCCGTGGTCCCGTCCTGGTACACCGAGGCTTCCCTGGTGCTGGACCTGGACGGCAACCCACAGCCTGTCTCTTCTCCAGTGGGCACCTCGGAGCAGGCCGTCACTGTCGGCGCCGACGGCTTCTCGTACACCCGCGGCGATCCTGCCAAGGACGGGAACGGCGGCAGAAACGGCGGGAACAAGGGCTTCAAGTTGGGCGGACAGCTATGAGGGGACAACACCATGCTGGATGAGGAAACCATCGCCGCCATTGCCGACGAACTTGTGGATGCGGCACGGACCAGGACACCGGTCCCCCTGCTGACCACACGCCATCCCGGCATGAGCGTTGAGGACGCCTACCGGGTGCAGCGCCTGTGGCGGAAACGCGGCGAGGCCGAAGGCCGGGTGTTGGGCGGGCACAAGATCGGCCTGACGTCCAAGGCCATGCAGCGGGCCACCGGCATTACCGAACCCGACTACGGGGTCATCTTCAAGGACACCATCCTGGAATCAGGCGCCACACTTGACTGGGCGCACTACACCCATCCGCGGGTCGAGGTGGAGCTGGCCTTCCTGCTCAAGGAGGGCATCGGCGGCCCGGATGCCACACTCTTCGACGTCCTGCGCGCCACCGAATACGTCACCCCGGCCCTGGAGATCCTGGACTCGCGCATCGAGATGGAGGGGCGGACCATTGTGGACACCATCAGCGACAATGCAGCCCTGGGCGCCATGGTGGTGGGCGGCACCCCGGTGCACCCGGACGCCGTCGACCTTCGCTGGGTGGCCGCCATCCTGTACCGCAACCAAACAGTGGAGGAGACAGGGGTGGCGGCAGGCGTTCTGGGCCACCCCGCGAACGGCGTGGCGTGGCTGGCCAACAAACTCGCCGCGCACGGGGACACGCTCAAGGCAGGGGAACTCATCCTGGCCGGCTCCTTCACCAGCCCGCTGTGGGTCAGAGCGGGCGACACCATTTATGCCGACTACGGAAAACTGGGAACCATCACATGCCACCTCCAATGACCCCCGACCCCTCTCTCAAGAACGCGCTCGCAGATGCCAAACGTCCGCTCGTGGGCATGTGGGTGTCCTCCGGCAGCGCGCTCATGGCTGAGATTTGTGCCGGGTCCGGCCTGGATGTGGTCCTGGTCGACGGCGAGCACAGCCCGAACGGGCTGGAGGGAATCCTGGCCCAGTTGCAGGCCATCCACGGCTACCCGATCACACCCGTCGTCCGGCCGCCGGTCAACGATCCCGTCATCATCAAGCAGTATCTGGACTTGGGCGTGCAGTCGCTCATGGTCCCCATGGTCCATACGGTGGCCGACGCCGAAGCTGCGGTGGCCACCGCCCATTACCCGCCGCAGGGCGTGCGCGGCGTGGGCTCGGCACTGGCCCGCTCCTCCCGCTGGAACCGCATCCCGAACTATGCCGAACGCGCCTCGGAAACCGTCACGGTGATGGTGCAGATTGAATCGGCGCACGCGGTGGAGAACGTCGCGGACATCCTGGCCGTGGACGGCATCGACGCCATCTTCCTGGGCCCCGCCGACCTCGCCGCATCCATGGGCAGGCTGGGAGTGCAGGGGCACCCCGAGGTGATGGCCGCCGTCGAACATTGCATTGCGGCGGCGAAGGCGGCAGGCAAGCCGGTGGGCGTGAACGCGTTCGCCCCGGAGACCGCCAAGCACTACATGGACGCCGGCGTGGACCTCATCCTGGTCGGCGCCGACGTCACCCTGCTGGCGAGGGGCAGCGAGGGCTTGGCCGCCACCTACATTCCGGAATAGAGGCACGACGGCGGCACCCGGCCGGGTGCCACCTGTAGTGCGGCGTCGCGGGTATTGTAGTGTCACCAACCATGCAGGCCGTTTCCGAAACCATGTGGCAGGAGCCATTCATGAACTCAGATGAAAACGCACGACTGGCCGCAGACTATGCAAACAAGGCTGCCGATGTTGCCAGCAAGTTGAAGCCGGGCACGTGGGATGCCGTGCAGTCCCTTGCATTGCTGTCCATTGCCCAAAGCCTTGTCGCCCAGAACATGGCCAACAAACCCAATCCCTGAGATGTCTGGAAATGGTGACGTTGTTGCAGGATCCGTCACCGGCCTGGTGGCTGCGCGACGTGCTTGAACCGGACGGCCGAACCGTGGCATCCTACGTTCCGGCCGGTCACGAAGGGTACGTGCGGGTGCTCAATCCCGTGGTCGTGGACCGACTGGACGGGATCTAGGATCGGATCAAGTGGAGCACGTCGGCGGCTTCCGTGGCTGCGCCCGTCAATTCTTGGATGCAGTGGGACGAGACAGTTATCGCCGCGGACGGACATCTCCCTGAACGCGACAACCACTCCATCAGTTCCACCCATACTGTCTTCCCGGAAGACTACTGACACCAGCTCCGGACAGTGGCGTGAAGGAGTATGAACTGCCCAAGGGCATTTCCCTGCGGCTAGACTTCGCATGTGAACAAGGTGGAGAAGGAACTGAACAGCACAATCACAACTTCCCCGCTGGACGCCCAACTCAGCGCATCAATCGACACATTCGTGGCAGAGCGTCCCCCGGGCGCCGACGAAGATGTGCACATGGTTTCAGCGCTCGTGGACCACATCATTGAACGGTGCTCCAAACCGGGCGATCTGGTGTTTGATCCCTTCGCAGGGTTTGGCACCACCCTTGAGCGGGCCCTCGCGCTGGGACGGAGGGCGCTCGGCATCGAACTGCTGCCCGAACGTGCGGAGTACCTGCAGGAACGCATTCCCGGCGCGCGCATTGTGGAGGGCGACGCGCGGGAGCTGCACAGGATTAGCCGCAGCGCAGAACTGCCCCACCTTGACGCCAGCGTCGACCTGATTGTCGCCTCTCCGCCGTACATGACCTCAACGTTTCACGACGCCGACCCCCTCACCGGATATGAGAAAAACAACGGGGACTATGGCCGCTATCTGGACGAGCTTGGTCTGGTCGCAGCCCAGTGCGCAAGCATCGTGGTGCCCGGCGGCTTCGTGGTCTGGAACATGGCAGATATCCACCACAGGGGCCGCACCACCCACCTGATCCGCGACGTCGCACGCGTGCTCGAGCAGCACCTCACCCCCGTGGGCGTCACCGAGATTGTCTGGGACCAATACCCTCACGACCTGATTGCTGACGCGCTGCTCGTGTTCCAGCGGCCTACCGCGTAACCGTCCCCTTTCAAGGACAAGCACGACGGCGGCACACCCGTCAGGCGCCGAGGCCCAGCCCTGCGATGGGCAAGTGGCGCTCAAAAATGGCAGGGTGGCTCAGCTCAGTTTGGTGTACCAAGTTCTTGTAAAGTGCGTTGCTGTCATCCGCTTATTGTGACTCGTGCGATCGGGCCCGACTTGAAGTTTTTGCAAAGCGCGACGAGGGGCTGCCTGTCCGCCACCTCGTTGACCACCGATTGTGGCCAAGAATTCTCAGTGATTCCATGCCCGGCACCCCCGCATTGGCATATACCGCCAATGGAGGTGGGTGTCGTGGCTACGAGGAATGTTGTCTTGAGTCAACATCAGCACGAACTTGTAGACTTGTTAGTCAGGTCCGGGCGTTATCAGAATGCCAGCGAGGTGCTTCGCGAGGGTCTTCGCCTTCTGGAACGCAGGGAATCGGAGGACGCGGCCAGGCTTGCTGCACTGCGTGATGCTGCAACAAAGGACTGGTCGGATCTCGCCGACGGACGCTACGACGACATTACCGATGACAACCTCGATGGCTGCATTGGACAGCTCGGCGCCCGCGCGGCACGGGCTGGCTGGCTGATGGTGGGATACCGCCTTACCCGCGTCGCTCAGGCCGATGTCATCGATATCCTTGCGTGGTCTGAGGCGGAGTTCGGTGAGGAAGCACGCAAGCGCTATGAGACTCTGATCGCAAACGGCATCCGCGACGCAGCTTCAAGCACCAGCGACGTCGGGCATATCACCCGCCCCGAAATGGGAGAAGGCGTGTTCTCTTGGCACTTGGCACAGAGTCGCGCAGTGGCCGCTGGACAGACCGTCCGACGACCACGACACTTCCTCATCTGTCGTCGCGAAGAAGAAGTGTTGGTCGTCGGCCGAGTTCTTCACGACGCCATGGATCCCCGGCAACACGTCGAATCCCAGCAGACTCGGGATTAGTCCCTCTCGGCGACACCCATCAATTTCGGAGGCCGCGCCGCTGAGGGTCGGAGGCCTGCCATGCGTCAAGTTGGCGGCGGATCCCATTTCTGGCTGGGAGCGCCAACCGGGACGACTATCGCAGGATGGTGTAGCTGTCATCCCACTCATGCAGCTCACCGTTTTAGGGCTGCCTGCGGTCAAGGCAAGGTTAGGAGCCGGTCGTGAGGAAACCCGATGAGCGAACCCCGTAAAGGGAACGCTCTGGACACCGGGGTGACCGAAAAATGGATTCATTGGTGGGCAGTCAGCGTTCGTAGACGCTGCTGCGATGACCGAGCGTGATCACTGCAACAACGAGGATGTTGTCGTCAACTGTGTAGACGATGCGGTGGTCCCCGATGCGAACCCTGAGGCCGGGACGCCCTTGAAGGGCTTTGGCTCCTGGCGGCCGCGGATCCTCTCCGAGGAGCGCGATCGCTCCACGAATGCGGTCGCGATCCTGATGGTCAATTTGTTTCAACGCGCGAACTGCGGCAGGTCGCAGCTCGACTTGGTAGATCATACCCAGCCCAGATCAGCTTTCACCTGAGCCCAAGGAATATTGGGGCCCTCCTCTGCCATCGCCTCATCGAACGCAGCGACGTCTGCGGCGTCTTCCAGAGCTTCGAGCATCCGGTCGTACTGCTCAGGACTGACAACCACGGCGGCGCGCTGACCGCGGCGCTCGATGAACACCGCTTCGGTCTTCGATCGATCGATGACGTCTGAAAAGTGGTTGCGTGCATCTGCGACGCTGACAATGGACATAGCGCAATTGTACATCCCATATGTTGAAATGTACATGAAGTGGATTCTTTGAAAGGAAAGCCATGCTGATCGCGATACCCACTGAAGGGATGCTTACCGGGCAATCGCGGAGATTGCTGCGTGGGGCCGGCCGCCCGGATCTTGGCGTGCTTCGCTATTGATCACTTCGAACCCGGCGTCATGCAGCAGGCTGCTCATCTGATCGAGCGACCAGCAGTACGCCGGGGTAACAGCATGGTTGAGCGGTTCTGCAGACACACCATCGAAAAAGCCGACGAGCAGGTGTCCTTGAGGTGAAAGAACGCGCGCGAGCTCGGAGAGAACGGGCGGCAATTCTGCTGGTGGCAGGTGAATCAGTGAATACCAGGCGAGCACTCCATGCAGGCTTCCATCGGCATCCTCGAGAGCGCGGCGCGAAGAGACTTGGAATGACACATCGGGGAAGCGAAGCCGGGCGCGCTCAATGAATTCGGGTACGAGGTCAATACCTGAGATGTCGACACCCCGTTTATGCAGAAAGTTGGTCCAATGTCCTGGTCCGCATCCGGCGTCGATGATACGGCCGCTAATCTGCCGAGCCCAATGCTCTATGCGGTTCCGATCAAGCTCATGCATGCCATCGATTGCCCCAAGGATGGCCGTGTACTCGGATGCTCGTGCGGCGTAGGCCTGTTGAACTTGAGAGTCAGTCATGCAAGTAAGCCTAGGGACTCGCTGGTACGACCTTTTGCTCGACATTCGCCCGCGTTGTCGCGAAAGGAGTATTCCGTATTGATGTAGATGAGTTGTACCGTAAGCCTGTCCCTGACCGGACACTCCAGTTGCTGGCCTGCACTTTTGATTCCTCGGCGCGAGTGATGTCCCATAAGACCCGCCCGCATTACCGCCGCGGTGCCATGATCCCCGCAAAGAACACTGCGAGCCCTGCGGTGTCCGACAGCGGCAGCAGGTTGGCCACGTACTGGTCCGGGCGCACCACCACCACGGCCCCACTGCGCGAAATCTCGCGCAACTCGAAGATGTCATTCAAAGGATCGGCGGCGTAGACCAGCTCATAGTCGATCAGCCCAAAGGGGCCGGTCCGCGGCAGGAACAGCGACGGCACACTACCTAAGGGAACGCCCTCAAAGTCCTGCTGGGCAACAAGTTTCACGTCAAAGACGGCGTCGCTGTCGCCATCGGCCGGCGTGTATTTCAGCAGCGGTGATTCCGGCGAAGAAGTCATCCACGCCGCCCAGTCAGAAAGCAAAGACGGCTCCCCCACCGCCGGCGCATCGGCAAAAGCGTAGATGCGCCAGCGCCCGTCGGCCCGGTGGTGGTGGCCCAGCTGCACTGGATTCGCATCCGCCACCCTCACCACCGGCGCGGACTTGAACCGTTTGCCGATTGGAAATCCGGTGGCAAGCTCCTGAAAAGCAGCAGAGCCCGTGATCATGGACGGCTGGTATTCCGTCATGAAACCGGCCGGGAACTCAAACGTCCGCACGTAGAAGTTCTCAAGTTCTGTGGGATCCTCCATGTCTTCGGGCCGCATCGCCATCAGCGTGGACCACTCCATGTCGAAGTCGATCAGGTTCTTCGCGATCACCTGCCGCTCGGCCGAATACGTGGCCAGCAGACTCTCCGGACTGCGCCCCTCCAGCACATGGGCGATCTTCCAAGCCACATTAAAACCATCCTGCATCGAGACGTTCATGCCCTGCCCGGCCTTGGCGCTGTGCGTGTGGCAGGCATCGCCCGTGATGAACACCCGCGGCAACCGCCCACCGCGCTCGGCGAGGGGGACGTCGTCGAACCTGTCAGTAAGGCGGTGCCCCACCTCGTAAACGCTGGTCCAGGCGACGCTGCGCACATCGAGCGTGTACGGGTGCAGGATCCTGTTCGCCTTGGCGATGATCTCCTCGATGGTCGTGCTACGGACCGCGTGCACACCGTCCTCCACCACCTCGCCGAGGTCAACATACATGCGGAACAGCGAGCCGCCTTCGCGCGGAATCAGCAGGATGTTCCCGCCGTCCTCGGACTGGATGGCGCACTTGGCGCGGATGTCCGGGAAATCCGTGACGGCCAGGACATCCATGACACCCCACGCATGATTCGCGTGGACGCTGGTGTGCCGAGCACCGATCGATTCGCGCACCCGGCTGTGCGCACCGTCCGCGCCCACCACGTACTTTGCATGCACAACGCGTTCGACGCCGGAACCCTCACCGTGGGTGCCCACCAGCGTCACGGCCACCGGGTACTCGCCCGTTTCGGCAATGGTCAGGCTGCGGAATTCCCAGCCGTAATCGGGCTTGATGCGGGCCGGCGAATAGGCCATGACCTCGGCGAAGTAGTCAAGTACGCGCGCCTGGTTGACGATCAGGTGCGGGAACTCGCTGATGCCTGTGGTGTCGTCAGGGGCCCGTGCTGCCCGAACAATCCGCGAACGGTCCGTTGGGTCCGGCTTCCAAAAGACCGTGGCCGTGATGCGGTAGGCCTCTGTGATGATGCGCTCGGCAAAACCAAACGCCTGAAACGTCTCCACGCTGCGGGCCTGGATTCCGTCGGCCTGGCCAATCTCTAGACGTCCGCGGCGGCGCTCGATGATGCGCGTGTTGATGTTCGGGAACGCGGCCAGCTGGGCGGCGGTGATCATGCCGGCAGGGCCCGTGCCCACAATGAGCACATCCATGGTGTCTGGCAGTTCCGCGGGACGGTCGATCCCGGTCCCGGCAGCCGCCTTGATGCGCGGGTCTCCTGAAACATATCCGTGCTGGTGGAACTGCATCTGGTCTCCTCCTGCCTGGCTGATGGGCCAACCCACTGCGCGTCGGCCGGAACGACCGCCCGGCTGCCCGGCTGCCGCACAACGGGCTCTGCCCTTCATCATGTGCCACGCGGGCAGCCCGATCAAGAGGTGCGGCGGCGCTCCCCAGGCGGCGGGCGGTACAGGCCGGCGGGTAGCTGGAAGCGCGACTCGTTAGGGCAGCTGGGCGGCATGTGCGGCGGCGGTTTCCAGCAGCCGCGGCACGCCGGACTCCAGCGCCGCCCCAAAATCCCCGCCATCGGAGCGCTCGCCGTTCTTCCAGCGCGTGTAAATGGCCTCGCTGAATACGGCGGCCTTCCACAGCGCGAGCGCCTGGTACCAGGGCAGTGCGGACAAATCCAGGCCAAAGTGCGTGTTGTACCGCTGCGCCAATTCCTCGCGGTTCAGGTAGCCGGGCTGCGCCGTCACGGGCGTGAGTTCCAGCAGTGTGGAGGGCGTGCCTGCCTGCGCATACGTGGCGCTCAGGTAGCCGAGGTCGGCCAGCGGATCACCCAGCGTTGCCATCTCCCAATCCAGCACGCTCTTCACATGCGCGGGACCCTGCCGTGCGAACATCAGGTTCCCGAGCCGGTAGTCGCCGTGGATCACGGCATAGCGCTGCGTGTCCGGCCGGTTCGATTCCAGCCAGTTCGCCAGCTGGGCCACCCGCGGCAGATCCCGTGTAGCGCCGCGGTCCCACAGCGCTGCAAACCGTTCGACTTGCCGTTTCAGGTACCCGTCGGGGCGTCCGATTCCGGCAATCTCACCGCTGCCAATGTCCACAGCGTGCAGGCGCAGCAACATGTCCACTGCGGCCTCACTCGTGGCGCGGCGCTGGGCAGGCGCGTCCAGGTGCGCCGGAATTTCATCCGTGATGACCTCGCCCTCCACATGGTTCATCACGTAGAAAGGTACCTCGAGCACGTGATCATCCGCGCACACGGCCAGGATTTTCGGCACCGGAATGCCCAGCGGCGCCAGCAGTGATTGAATGTGCGCCTCCCGGACCATGTCGTGCGTGGACGGCGGCAGCGGTGGCCGCGGTCCTCTGCGAAGCACGACGTCGGATCCCTTGCGTTTGATCCGGAAGGTCACGTTGGACTGGCCCCCACCGATGCGACGGGCGTGCACGGGCCCGGCTCCGATGCCGTGGGCATCGAGGAATTCTTCCACCCGTTCCAGAATCAGCAGCGGCGTTGTATCCTGCCGGGCTGCTTCTTCCGTTGTCTGCACAATGTCCTGGTTGGTGCCCATCAGCGTTCCCCTTCATGGATCTTCGCGGTGCCTTGGAACGGTTCCCCGGCCGCAACGGCCCGGCGGCGTCCCGAGGCCGCGCGGCGGGCGATGGCCCATTTGTGGGTCTCGGTGGAGCCGTCGTAGATGCGGAACGGGCGCACCTCGTTCAAGTATTGGGCCAGCGGCAGCCCGTCGGAGACGCCGTCGCCGCCGCAGAGCTGCACGGCCCTGTCGATCACGCGGTATACGGCTTCGGAGACGTGCACCTTTGCCACGGAAGACAGCGCCGAACCGGCCTTCGGGCGTGCGGCCAGCAGTGCCGCGCACTTTGCGATGATGGCGTCGGACGTCTCAATGTCTATGACCGATTGTGCGATCAGCTCCTGTGCGATGCCCAGCTGCGAGAGGTGCGCCCCGAAAATCTCCCGGGTGTTGGCGCGGTCCAGCATGATGTCCATGGCGCGCCGGGCCAACCCCAGCCACCGCATGCAATGGGTCAGCCGCGCCGGACCCAACCGCACCTGGGCGTACTTGAATCCAAGCCCGGCCTCGCCGAGGACAGCGGATCCAGGGACGCGCACGCCGTCGAAATGCACGTTGGGGTGACCGCCGGGCAGGTACCTGTCCACCGTGTGGATGGGGGCGCCGATCCGCACTCCCGGAGTGTCCATGGGCACCAGGAACATCGTGGCGCCGGCAGGTGCCGGCCCGCCGTCCGTGTCCGCCACGGTGCGCGCCATGACGATGGCAAAGGAGGCGAAGGTGGCACCGCTCGTGAACCGTTTGTGCCCGGTGATCAGCCAGCCACTGCCGTCCCGGACAGCGGTGGTGTTCAGCGCATCGGGATCGGATCCGGCACCTGGGTGCGGCTCCGTCATGGCAAAACACGAGCTGATCTCCCCGGCCGCAAGCGGCGCCAGGAACTGCCGCTTTTGCGCAGTGTTCCCGATCAGGTTGAGCATGTGCATATTGCCCTCATCCGGCGCCATGGCATTGAGCACAGCCGGACCGATCGGCGAATATCCCGCCTCCTGGAACACGGGCGACCAGTGCTCCACGGCCAGCCCCTGCCCGCCGAATTCCACGGGCACGTGTGGGGCAAAAACGCCGGCGTCCCGCGCAGCGGCCTGCAATTCACGCCGGACGGCCAGATTCAACGCCTGCCCGGGCCGGGGCTCGGCAGGGATCACCGTGTTGCGGATGAAGGCGCGTGTGCGCTGGCGAAGATCTTCAACGGCACCCGGGTAGGCACCGGCAACAGGAACCGTGTTCATCCCAGCCCTCCCGCGTTGCGCAGGCCACCATCGAGCGTAAGCACCTGCCCCGTCACCCAGGCCGCATCGGCGGAGGCGAGGTAGGCAACTGCTGCGGCAACGTCGTCGGGCTCCCCCAGCCGCCCCAGCGGATAGGAGGCTGCAACCTCGGCCTCACGTCCTTCATACAAGGCTCCAGCAAATCGGGTCTTGACCACTGCCGGCGCCACCGCGTTCACCCGGATTTCCGGCGCCAACTCCATGGACAGCGTGCGGCTAAGGTGTGAAACGGCAGCCTTGCTGACGCCGTACAGGCCCAGGCCCGGGGCGGGCACGTCGCCGCTGACCGAGCTTACATTCACCACATTCCCGCGCCGCGCCCGGAACTTCAGCCCTGGGTGCGCCAGCACGGCCTGCGTCCAGGCGAGCGTGCCGAGCACGTTGACCTCGAAGATCTTGCGTGCTGCATCCAGCTCGGCTGTTTCCAGCGGCCCGTAGACGGGGTTGATGCCGGCATTGTTGACCAGAATGTCCAGCCCGCCAAAATGATGTTCTGCTGCGGCCAGCACCTCTGCACGGTGGTCCGGGTCGTCCGCGTGCCCGGCAACGGCAAGGGCGCTTTCGCCTAGTTCCGCCAAGGCCGCATCCAGCGGTTCCTGGCGGCGGGCGGTAATCAGGACGCGCGCCCCCTCATGAGTGAGCCGTTGGGCTATGGCAAGTCCGATCCCCCGGCTGGCGCCGGTGACGATGGCGCACTTGCCGGTAAACCTTTGGGCCGGATAAGTCGTTGCAGGCGTGCTTGTGTGGAGCATGGCGGTCCTCATCGTTGAGCCTCGCGATTACCTGGCAGTAACCACTGCCAGCATGCTGCCGTTTTCGGGAACGGTCAAGGGACCGTGGCCCGGACGAAACTTTCCGCGCACCCGCAGTGTTTCTTAGCCCTTCTCGCGGAGCGCGTTCCGGTTTGCTTCCGTCGTAGCAGCCGAGACGTACAACTGCTCGGGCGTCAGTCCGTCTCGGTTAAAGGGCGGGCGGAGTTCGGCGCGCATTTCATCTTCCAAGGCGGCAACACGGTCCGCGTCCGCAACCAGGCTAAAGGACGTGCCGAGGTTGCTCACCATCCATGCGCTGAGAAGTTCCTCATCCTTGTCGGTCAGCCGCGGATGCGCGGACCGCCCGTGCCACTGTGCCTGGAGCCCCAGGATGGCGGCTAGCGAACGGCGGAATGTGGACTTTGAAGTTTGCACGTCGTGGTGCCGGGCCCGGCTGCGCAGGTTGGTTGCCCGTCCCACATAGATCAAATCCCCCTTCTTGAGGGCTTTCAATTCGGCGGGCCAGACCACGTTTTTGGGCAGGCCGCCTGTCAGGTAGCACTTGTAGATGCCGGGGCCGAAGGGCATCTCCTGCCACGCGGTTTTGGCGGGCGCAGTCTTTGTCCATTTGAGATCTTCCATGCGTTGACCTTACGGCAATACTGCGGCATTCCGGTTGTCCGGAGTGCCGCAGCCTTGCCGCAAGCGGGGACCGCATCAGCCTCAGGCCTCAAGCGCCACACCTCAGGCCTTAGACCTTAGACCTTAGACCCCAGCCTCAGACCTCGACGAGGTCTTCATCCAGCTCGAATTCCACGGTGGCGAGGATCTCCTGGGTTTGCGGGTTGATCATGACGGCTTCCTCGTCGTCGTCAATCATGATGAATTCGCCCTGTTCGGTGGTGAAGTGCCAGGCCAGAACAGTTTCACCGTTGTGCTCGTAGTTGGGGTCACCCATGGAGATTTTCAGCAGTTCATGACCGGCAACGGCGCAGAGTTCCCGGATGATGAGCTCAAATTCAGGGCCGTTCTCACGCTCTTCCTCCGCCAGACGCTCCTCCATGTCAGGTACCTGTGCCACCCGGTCGGCAATATGTGCGGCAAGTTCCTGCTCCGTCAGAATCAGCAGGCACTGCTGGTTGCGCAGCCAGTCGGCGTTGAGCCCCGTGACGTCCTCGGCCTCGAAAAGGTCTTCAAACTCTGCGTCCAGCAATTCCATAGCGGCGGCGCCGTCGGCACGGTGGCCGTCAGCGGCGCCTTCAGTGTTACCTTCTGCGGGGGCACCGTCTTCGAGATAGTCCTGCAGCTCCGTTTCGGTGAGCAGGTCATAGAGCGCGGCTGACCGGTTGAACAGCTCAAGATGGGCCTTGGCGCCCATGGCTTCAAGTCCTTCGCGGATGTAGCCATCGAGTTCTGCACGGTCCGGCGTCATGAAAACATACTGGGCAAATCCGCCGTCGAGCGCCTGTGTGAGATAAAAGTCAGCAAAGTAGCTGCGCAGGGCGTTCGGTGCGATTTCCTCGACGTTGAGAAGCGAGCGGTACATTTCATTGACAACGGAGACGTTGTCGCCGACGACGTCCTCGTTGTTGCCGGCAGCGCCCGCGGCGGTCAGGACAACGGGAATGTGGTGCGTGGTCATGAGAGTTCCTTAGCGTGGAGTCCTTGGTTCAGCTGACCTCTTCACGCTAAGCGGCCTTCCGGACAGCGCCCCCTGCTCCGAGTGAACGTCAGACGAAGAGCTAAGGAACGTTTCACCCCGTGGAGCGGCCCACCCTGCTCCCTACTTTCCTTCGTGGGCAGCCAGAAATTTGTACACCTCGGTTTCATCAACACCGGGGAAAGCGCCTTGGGGCATCGCCGCCAACAAATGTGAGTTGGCCCTGGTGGACGGCCACGCATTACCAGCCCACTGTGCCGAAAGATCGGCCGGCGGGCGGCGGCAGCAATCCGGGTCCGGACACCGCGACTGTGAACGCTCCGTGGTTTCCCGCCCGCGAAACCACTTCACATGCTCATACGGCACACCAATGCTCAGCGAATATTCGCCGGAGGAGTGCCGCTCCGTCCGGGCCGTGCACCAATATGTCCCCATCACCGTATCCGTGTACTGGTTGAACGCACGGAACTTATCCGGTACATCAAAAACCGCCCGGGAGGTCCACAACCTGCAAACGGCTTGGCCCTCAATGGCGCCGGTGTGATCGGCAGGGAAGTTCACGCCGTCGTTCTCGTAGGCCTTGTGAATGATCCCGGATTCATGCACCTTCTGGAAGTGAGTGGTGATGCCCAAATGCTCCGTGGCCAAGTTGGTGAAGCGGTGCGCTGCCGTTTCATAGGAGACGGCAAAGGCGTCCCGAATGTCCTCAATGGCCAGCTCCTTGGCCGATTTTGCGGTTTGCAGGAAGTCCACGGTGGCCCGTTCCGGCATCAGCAGTGAGGCCGCAAAATAATTCGTGTACACGCGCTGGCGCAGAAAATCTGCATAGTTGCGCGGTGTCTGATGCCCCAAAACATAGTGCCCAAGCGCCTGCAACAGCACAGATCGCGGGTCATGATCGGAGCGCTGCCCGTGCGTGAGATAAATTCGGCGATTCTTCAAATCCGTCACCGAACGGGTCGAGTGCGGCAAATCCCCCACATAATGCAGATCAAAACCGAGGTGCTCGGCGACGTCGGCAGCCACGTGATGGGAGAGCGGCCCACTGTCATGCCCCACGGCAGTCAGCAGCTCCTGAGCTTGACGTTCAATCTCCGGGTAATAGTTGTTGCGTTGACGCATTTCCAGCCGCAACTCATTGTTGGCCCGGCGTGCCTCCTCCGGCGTAGCCGATTGCTCATCCAACCGCCGTTCCAACTCATGCTGCAACCCCACCAGCGATTCGAGCACTTCGGTGGAAAGCCGCGAACTGACGCGGACGGTGGGCAATCCCAACGACTGATACAGCGGTCCGCGCTGCGCCCTTTCCAACTCAATTTCCAATGCTGCCCGACGGCTGGGCGGCTCGTTCCCCAACAACTGATCAAGCCCGACGCCGAGTGCCCCAGCCAGTGCCTGCAGCAGCCCCAGTTTGGGCTCGCGTTTACCGTTTTCTATCAAGGAAAGTTGCGACGGCGCAGCGCCCACCTTTGCGCCTAAATCATCGAGGGTCATGCCCTGGGTTTTGCGCAGATGCCGTACCCGCCGGCCCAGGGAAATGATGTCCAATTCAGTGCTTGGGGCGGCTGCCTTGCCACCACCGCCGAGCGATTCGCCTGTGTTCCAGCCCACATTAGTCATTTCTTGAGGATACGTGAAGAACTGCAAATCTTTCCACCACTTTGCTCTAGTAACCCCTTGAAAAGCTCTGAATAGTAGAAATCACGAAGAAGGAACGCAAGATCCCCACCGCTTCACCGTCGAACCGGCAAGATCAAAACCACAAGGAGCTTTCATCATGACTGCAGCATTTGAACCCGCAAAGACGCCGGAACAGATTCGCACCGAAGCCGTTGCCGCCCTCGAACTCGAGTGGGCCGCCAACCCCCGTTGGGAAGGCGTGGAACGTTCCTTCAGCGCAGCAGACGTCATTCAGCTCCGCGGCCGGGTCAATGAGGAACACACCCTGGCCCGCCGCGGCTCCGAAAAGCTGTGGAACCAGCTGACCACTGCGGCACCAGGCGGCTACACCAACGCACTTGGCGCACTCACCGGCAACCAGGCCGTCCAGCAGGTCAAGGCCGGCTTGAAAGCCATCTACCTCTCCGGCTGGCAGGTTGCCGCAGACGCCAACTCCAATGGCAACACCTACCCGGACCAGTCGCTCTACCCCGTTGACTCAGTCCCCAAGGTGGTCCGCCGCATCAACAACGCCCTCCTGCGCTCGGACCAGATTGAATTCTCCGAAGGCCTGCAAACCGTTGAAGACTGGCTGGTCCCGATCGTGGCCGATGCCGAGGCAGGCTTTGGCGGCCCGCTCAACGCCTACGAGCTCATGAAGTCCATGATCACCTCCGGCGCAGCCGGCGTGCACTGGGAAGATCAGCTTGCCAGCGAGAAGAAGTGCGGGCACCTGGGCGGCAAGGTCTTGATCCCCACGGCCCAGCATGTCCGTACGCTGAACGCGGCAAGGCTCGCGGCCGACGTCGCCGGCGTCCCCTCGGTGATCATTGCCCGCACCGACGCCGAGGCAGCCACCCTGATCACCTCGGATGTGGATGAGCGCGATGCGCCGTTCCTCACCGGCGAGCGCACGGCCGAAGGTTTCTACCACGTCAAGAACGGGCTGGAGCCTTCCATCGCCAGGGCCCGCGCCTACGCTCCCCACTCTGACCTCATCTGGATGGAGACCGGAACACCCGACCTGGAGCATGCCAAAAAGTTTGCCGAAGGCGTCAAGTCCGAGTTCCCCGACCAGATGCTTGCCTACAACTGCTCACCGTCGTTCAACTGGAAAAAGCACCTGGACGACGCAACGATCGCCAAGTTCCAACGAGAGCTTGGCGCCATGGGATACACCTTCCAGTTCATCACCTTGGCTGGTTTCCACTCCCTGAACTACTCGATGTTTGATCTTGCCCATGGCTACGCCCGCAACGGCATGAGTTCCTACGTCGAACTGCAGGAGCGTGAATTCGACTCCGAATCCCGCGGCTACACCGCAACCAAGCACCAGCGCGAAGTGGGCACAGGCTACTTCGATCTGGTCGCGACAGCCCTGAACCCGAACAGCGGCACCCTCGCATTGGCTGGTTCCACAGAAGCCCAGCAGTTCCACTAACCCTTTTTGCAGATCGCCTGCGGTTCTCGAGCTTGTCCCCGGTCCTCAAGCTCGTCGAGACCATATTCGCCCCTAGCTCGAGAACCGCAGGCCATGATCGCACTCATTAAACTTGGAGAATTCCCATGAACTCAACGAACAGCCTGAACGGGATCACGTTCAACGGCATCACCCTGACAGCCCCGCCCATCCACCGCCAGGACGAAATCCTCACCCCCGAGGCTCTGGACTTCATTGCAGCACTGAACCGCACCACGACGGCGCGCCGCCAAGAGCTGCTCGACGCCCGCAGCACCCGCCGCTCCCAGATTCTCGGCGGTACCGACCCCCGCTACCTACGCGAAACCTCGGCCATCCGGGAAGATCCCCGCTGGCGCGTCGCTCCCCCGGCTCCCGGGCTGGAGGACCGACGCGTGGAAATCACCGGCCCGGTTGACCGCAAGATGACCATCAATGCCATGAACTCCGGCGCGAAGGTCTGGCTGGCCGACATGGAAGATTCCTCCACGCCCACCTGGGGCAATGTGATCCGCGGCCAACTCAACCTGATCGACGCACTGGAACGCCGCATCGACTTCACCAGCCCCGAGGGCAAGGAGTACAAGTTGGCCCCGCAGGAGGAGCTGCCCACCATCGTGGTCCGCCCCCGCGGCTGGCACCTGCCGGAGAAGCACCTGCTGATCAACGGCAAGCCCATGGCCGGCGGCGTTGTCGACTTCGGCCTGTACTTCTTCCACAACGCCCGCCGGCTGATCGCCCAGGGCAAGGGTCCGTACTTCTACCTGCCGAAGATTGAAAACCACCTCGAGGCACGCCTGTGGAATGACATCTTCATCCAGGCCCAGGACCTGCTCGGCATCCCGCAGGGCACCATCCGCGCAACAGTCCTGATCGAGACCATCACGGCAGCTTTTGAGATGGAGGAAATCCTGTACGAACTGCGCGATCACGCCGCAGGGTTGAACGCGGGACGCTGGGACTACCTGTTCTCCGTCATCAAGAACTTCCGCACCCGTGGCCCGCGCTTCGTGCTCCCGGACCGCAACCAGATCACCATGACGGCCCCGTTCATGCGCGCCTACACCGAACAGCTGGTCCGTGCCTGCCACACCCGCGGCGCCATGGCGATCGGCGGCATGGCGGCCTTTGTGCCCAACCGCCGCGACCCGGAAGCCAACGCCAATGCGATGGCCAAGGTCCGCGCCGACAAAACCCGCGAAGCCAACGACGGCTTCGACGGTTCCTGGGTGGCCCACCCCGACCTGGTCCCCGTGGCCATGGCGGTCTTCGACGAGATCCTCGGCTGGAACCCGAACCAGATCAGCCGCACCCGCGAAGAAGTAGAACTCGATGACCGGGCACTGCTGAACGTCGCTGGCACCCAGGGCAACATCACCGAACAGGGCATCCGCGACAACATCTGGGTCGGCATCCAGTACATTGAATCCTGGCTGCGCGGCCACGGCGCCGTCGCCCTGAACAACCTCATGGAGGACGCCGCCACCGCGGAAATCTCCCGCTCGCAGATCTGGCAGTGGATCCACAGCCAGGCCATCACCGATACCGGCGAACTCATCACCTTCGACTGGGTCACGGAGATGCTCGAGGAGGAATTCGCGCGCCTGCCCCGATTCGAGGGCGACCGTTTCGAGGACGCACTAGAAATCTTCACCGACGTCGCCATGGGCGAGACCTTCCCCGCCTTCCTGACCACCTCGGCCTACGCAAACTACCTGCACGCCGAGCAGCCGGAACGGCAGCTCACGGCAGCATAGATTTGGTTGCCCTCGCCGGATGCGACGCCACTGCAAACCCGAAATCCGGGTGCCGGTGAGGCAGCCTTAATTCCCACCCGCGAAATTCCCGCTCACGAAAAGGAGAGTAGTTGCTGATGTTCACGCCGAACATTAGCAACTACCCTCCTTTCGCGGTGCCATGGTGACGAAATGACAGGAATAACCACCGCCCCGCCCCCGTTACCGCAAGTATGAAGATTGAAATCTGGTCCGACGTGGCCTGCCCCTGGTGCTACATTGGCAAGCGCCGTTTTGAAACCGCTCTTGAAGCTTTCCCGCACAAGGATTCCGTGGATGTCCAGTGGCGCAGCTACCAGCTAGACCCCACTCTCCCGGAGCACTATGACGGCACCGAGATCAGCTACCTCAGCGAACGCAAGGGCATGGATCCGGCGCAGGTTGCTGGCATGTTCACGCACGTCACCGAACAGGCTGCGGGCGAAGGCCTCAACTACAAGTTCGACGACGTCGTGGTCGCCAATAGCTTCAACGCCCACCAGCTGCTGCATTTGGCCAAGGCCAATGGCTTGGGTGACGTCGTCAAGGAAGCCCTGCTATCAGGTCACTTTGAGCACGGAGTGGACATTGGTTCACGCGCTGCGCTCGTGAAAATCGGCACGGAGTCCGGCTTGTCCGCCGCTGACATCAACGAAGCACTCGATACTGACAAGTACGCCGATGACGTCCGGGAAGACATTGCCGAGGCTCGTGCCATAGGCGTCACCGGCGTTCCATTCTTTGTCATTGACCGTAAATACGGCATCTCCGGCGCTCAGCCGGCCGAAGTGTTCGGTCAGGCACTGGATCAGGCGTGGCAGGAAGCGAACCCGTTGACTATGGTCTCGGCAAACGGTTCCGACGCCGAAGCGTGCGGCCCGGACGGCTGTGCCCTCTAAGAAAGCTGCGCCCTCTAAGAAACCGGCCCCGGCACACAAATGCCGCCACTCCCGTAGATTGCCGCAAATAGACCCGGCGGCAGTATACGGTAGCGGCGGCATTTTTCGTTTGGCAACATCGAGTGGTGACAATAAGGGGTGACGTAGCATGGGAAGTCATATCGCCGCGGTTGATGCCCTGATCCGAGCACCCCATGAACGTCTCGCCGAATGAGCCACTGAGTGCGCCGACGAACCCTCCGCTAAATTCTCGACCCAACGAATTGCAGGGCAGCAGCTGGTTCCAACAGCTTCCGCTCTCAACAGTGATTGCCGCGGCCGCGGCCCTGGCCCTGATCGCGGGGCTTGCCGGTGGCTGGATCAGTAGCTTGGTGACGCGTCCGGCAGCAACCGCGGCAGCACTGCCGGAACCCGTAACGCCACGGACGTCGCCCAAAGCGTCCTGCCGGGAGTTGTCACAGTCTCCATCAGGAACGGGAATGCCAGTGGCGTGGGCAGCGGTGTGATTGTCCGTAAAGAGGTCTACATCATGACCAATAACCATGTCATTGCGGCGGCTGAGAACGGCGGCACCATTGACGTTTTATTCAGCGACGGGCGCTCCTCCGAAGTTGAGCTGGTGGGACTGGATCCGAAATCGGACCTGGCTGTACTGAAGATGACGGCCGAGAAGGACCTGCCAACTGTTGAACTTGGTAAGTCAGACGATGTCCGGGTGGGCCAACCCGTGGTGGCATTGGGCGCCCCGCTTGGACTCTCCAGCACCGTCACGGCCGGAATCATCAGCGCACTCGGCCGCAACGTTCCAGTTCCCGTTGATGAAGACACCACGGCCATGCTGGTGGGCGCCATCCAAACTGACGCCTCCATCAATCCCGGCAACTCCGGCGGCGCACTGGTTGACTGCAGCGGGAAATTGATCGGCATCAACACGGCCATCGCCACCATCCCCAACGATCTCCAAGTGGCCAGCGGCAGCGTGGGCATTGGCTTTGCCGTCCCCATTGATTTGGCCGCCCGTATCACCGGCCAACTCATTGACACCGGCACCGTCGCCTACCCCTACTTTGGCCTCAGTGCGGTGCCCCTGCCCCCGCGGGCTGCCGAGCTCTTCGGGGTAGATAACGGCCTGTATCTGCAGTCGGTGGCGCCCGGCGGTCCCGCCGCCCAGGCCGGTCTTCAGCCCAGCGATATCGTCACGCTTCTGGACAACCGGCCAGCCACCAGCAACGCGGTCCTCGCCGAAGTCACCCTTACCCGGAAGGCCGGCGACACCGTCGAAGTCACCTACGTGCGAGCCGGAAAAACTTCCACCACCACCCTGACCTTGGGCGCCATCCCTTAAAGAAGAACGACGTCGGCACCTGGGTGAGTCAAAAGACTCACCCAGGTGCCGCCGTCGTACGTGTTTCTCTTCTGTTAGATCACTTCACGGCACCAGCGGTGAGGCCGGCGACGAAGTTCTTTTGCAGGAGCAGGAAGCCGATCACGATCGGGATGGAGACCACCACGGAGGCGGCCATGATCTGGTTCCAGTAGACGTTGGTCTGGGTCGAGTAGAGCTGGAGGCCGACGGCGAGGGTTCGGTTGGCGTCGGTGGTCATGACCGAGGCGAACAGGACCTCTCCCCAACTGGTCATGAAGCTGTAGATGGCGACCGCGACCAGGCCCGGGCGGGCTGTGGGCAAGATGATGGTGAACAGGGTTCGCATGGGACCGCAACCGTCGACCGTTGCGGCCTCATCTAAATCGCGCGGGATGCCGTTAAAATAGCCGGCGAGCATCCAGATGGAGAACGGCAGCGAGAACGTCAGATAGGTGATGATCAGGCCGGCGCGGGTTCCGACCAACTGGACGCCGAAGTTGGTGTTGATGTTCACGAAGATCAGGAACAGCGGCAGCAAAAAGAGGACGCCAGGCAGCATCTGGGTGGAGAGCACTGCTCCGGAGAACAGTGACCGGCCGCGGAAGGTGTAGCGGGACACGGCGTAGGCGGCGAAGATCGCGATGATGAGCGAGAGGATCGTGGCTACGGTCGAGACCACCACGGAGTTCATGAAGTAGTCGGCCAGCGGAACCGTCTTCCACATGTCGATGTAGGGCTGGATGGTCAGCTGTTCGGGCCACCAGGTGAAAGCACCTTGGACATCTTGGAGCGGTTTCAGGCCGGAGATGACCATGACGTAGATGGGGATGATGGTGAAGATACTGAGGGCGGTAATCGTGACGATTCTAAAGATCTTTGTCCCGGTTGTGTCATGCATTGTCTTTCCTCCGGTTCATGAAGAGAACGTAGATTCCGCTAACAACCGAGAGGAAGAGCAGGAGCAGTACCGACATGGCGGCACCCGAGCCGAAGTTCCAGGTCAGGAATGAGGCGTTGTAAATGTGGAAGGAGATCAGATCGCCGGCGGGTGGCTGCGAGCCACCGAAGAGGACGAACGGAGTGTTGAAGTCGTTGAAGGTCCAGAGGAACATCACCAGGACCAGCGACATATTCACCGGACGCAGCAGCGGAAGCGTGATGTTCCACCACTGACGCAGCGGCTTGGCGCCGTCAACGGAGGCAGCCTCGTAGATGTCGGTGGGGACGGACTGGAGCCCAGCCATCAGCATCAAGAAAGCGAAGGGCCAGAGCCGCCAGATGGCAACAATGACGACGGCGGCGAAGGCGTTATCACCGATCAGCCAGAAGGGCTTGTCGCCGGGGAGGCCGAAGTTGTCGAACAAGAGGTGGTTGAGTGCGCCGTTGTCTTTCTGCAGGATGAACTTCCAGGCAATGACGCCGGCATACATGGGCAGAGCGTACGGGATCAGAAAAAGTGTGCGGAAGACTGCGCGTCCGGGGAAAACCTTTTGCAGCGCTACGGCCGCGGCCATACCCAGCAACCACGAGAATCCGACGACGAGAATGGTGAAGGCTACGGTGATCCCGAAGGATTTCAGCAGCCCTGCCCCGATGGCGGAGTTGAAGTCGAGGGCCACCTCGTAGTTCTTGAAGCCAATGACCGGGGCGTTGCCCCAGTTGGAAATGTACATTTTGGTGAGCTTAAGGAAGCTCATCCAAATGCCGGTCACCATGGGAACAATGTGGATGACGAGTTCAAATATGACGGCGGGGGCCAGCAGCGCGTATGGCAGCCACCAGCCGGCACGACGAGGCTTGCGCTCTCTCCGTCCGGCTGCCCCGGCGGAGTGGCCGGAATTCTTTACGGCGGTGGAAGCAGACACTGTTCGACACTCACCTTTCGTGGAAAATTGAAGTATTGAAGAGGCGGATCGTTGGGTTCACCCTGCGTTGGGTTCAACCCTGCGGGGCCCAGTTGCGGGTCGGGGTTAGCGACCCGCAACTGGGGAGCAGGTGGGGTTAGCCCGCTGCTTCGACTGCCTGCTGTGCTGTTTCCAGTGCCTTCTTGATGTCTTCCTTGCTGACCGTGCCACCGGAGGCGACGGTTGCGAACATCTGGTTCATGGCCTTACCGACAGTGCTTTCAAACTGGTCTTCACCCGGTACCAGGGGAAGCGGCTTGGACCGGTTCTCGTAGATGTCAGAGAACGTCTTGGCCAGTTCCGTGTCAGTGGTGAAGGTGGGGGTCACACCGGTGAGGACCGGCAGGGTCGCGAAGGACTTGCCGAGTTCAGCCTGTGTGGCTTCGCTGGTCATGAACTTCACGAACTCCAGTGCGGAGTCCTTGTTCTTGGTGTTCTTGAAGATGGACATGTTGATACCAGCAACCATGGTGGCGATGTCCTTGCCACCCTCCGGTGCCGGGAAGGCAACTACGCCGAAAGCGTCATCTTTCATACCCTGTGAAGCGATGGAGCTGTTGGCGTTGTTCTGGCTGATGACCATGGCTGCCTTGCCGTTGGCGAAATCATTGATGGCCTGGGTGCCGTTGTCGTACTGGGCGTTGCCCGCGTCAACAACTTTGTCTGTCTGCATCAGGTCAACATAGCGAGCGATGCCGTCGACAATTCCGTCCTGTGTGAAGGTGGGCTTGCCGTCGGCATCGAAGAACTCAGCGTCATTCTGGGCCGCGTTGATAAATGCGAAGTGTGAGTTCTCCGTGTAACTGCCAGCAGCCAAGGTCATTCCGTGGACGTCACCGGTGGTCAGCTTCTTGGCGGCTGCAACCATTTCTTCCCATGAGGTGGGAGGGGTGAGGCCGGCATCCTTGAACATTGCCTTGTTGTAGTACAGGCCGTAGGCCAGACCGTAGAGCGGGACCGAGGTGGGGTCTTGGCCGGGCATGCCACCGGTGTCCATGGCGGTCTTGACGAACTTGTCCTTGCCACCAATGGCGGTGAAGGCTGCATCGTCAAACGGCAGGAATGCTCCGGTGGACTGCAGTGACGCGGCCCAGGTGTTACCGATGTTCAATACATCCGGTGCTTGGCCGGAGGTGACGGCCGTCTGGATGCGGGTCTGGAGATCGTTCCAACCAATGACTTCAAGGTTGACCTTGATGCCGGTTTCGTCCTCGAACTTCTTCAGCTGCGGGGTCAGGACTTCTTTATCGTTATCCACACTGGTGCCCTGGTTGCTGGCCCAGTAAGTGATGGATTTCCCACCTGCATCGGTGGATTCACTGCCGGTGCCGCCGCTGCAGCCGGTGGCTGTAATGGCGAGTGCTGCGATGGCCGCTACTGCGGCAAAAGTACGTCTTTTCACTTCCGTGACTTCCTTGTCTGTGTGGAAATTGTTCGTAAAACCCGAGGTGTGGGAGCTTTTCAGACTCGCGCTGCTCGACGTTGAACCAAACCTAGATGAACTTATGCCGAGCGTCAATCAAAAGTCAGAAAATGTTTGAAATAATATTGACTCGTGACCTCACCGAAAGCTTCAGTCCCCGGCAGGGAGTGAATGAATTTTCCCGCTTGAAGCTTATCAATCCCCTAGATCACGGGAAACTTCCGCCGCAAAAGGTCATGTAACCACCATAACTGAACCGGTTCAGTAGAGGTCACTTGTTATCAATCCGTTATAAGTTTTTTGGATATCGCCCCACCAAAGTTGACGGGCAGGACGGCGGCAATTCAAGCCTGTTCAGGCAGGACACAGGGGAATCCGAGGCTGGGCAGGTGGAGGATCAAGCCGGCTGCAGCTAGCACCAACTAGCCCGGACCGGCGAGGAATCCGCTAGAACGGGTTGCGGCCCAGACTTTCGCGTACCTGCAGGAGGCCAGGGGCAGCCTCAATGTTGCGTGATTCGTGGCCGGAAATCAGTTCCATCAACAGCTGGGCAGAGTTCCGCCCAAGGTCAGACACGCTACGTCCCAAAGCTGCCAGACCAGGAGAGCTCACCCGGCACAGAATTGAGTCATCCCAACTGACCACCGAAACTTGCTCAGGGACACGCAGTTTCAGCCGTTGGAGAGCCTGCAAGCCACCCACCGCCATGAGGTCATTGCCATAGATGATTGCCGTGGGGAAATCAGGGGACCCCGGGGCCAACCCGGCCATGACAGCAACAGTGGCGGTGCCGCCGTCGTCCGCGGAATAATCTGAGGGGCACAGCACCACGGTCATGCCCAGACGCGCAGCATGTGCGCTGATGTGCTCGGTCTTTCGCTCCTCATGCAGGAGATCCACCGGTCCGGAAATGAAGGCGATATGCCGGTGCCCGCGCTCATGCAGAGCCTCCACCACGGTGGCCGCGTCCGTCGCCTGCGAGACGGTGACATTGGAGTTTCGAGCCGCAGGCAACACTTCAGTTCCAGCTCCCAAGCGCACAAAGGGCATCCTGAAACGATTGAGTAAGGGCGGGCGGGGATCGTCTCGGACATGGTCAAAGAGGATGACCCCGTCGACCCGCCCCTCCCCCGCCCAGCGCTCGTAGACGGCGAGGTCGCGGCTGCGCGAATCCGGCACTGTGAGGGGGTTGACCATGCGCAGCATCAGGCTCATGTCGTGGGCGCCGAGGACCCCTTCGATTCCGGCCAAAATGCTCATGTAGAACGGTTCCGCACCAATTTGTACGGGATCGCGGAATAGCACAATGCCAACCGCATCACTGCGAGATTGCGAGAGGGCCCGGGCGCTGGAGCTGGGGTACCAGCCAAGCTCGCCAGCCAGCGCCAGCACGCGTGCCCTCGTGGTTTCACTGACGCCGGACTGGCCGTTGAGGGCATAAGAAACCGAGGCTTTGGAGATGCCCAATCTGGTAGCGAGGTCGCTGATCGTGACCTTGCCCGCCTGCGGCTTGCCGGGCTGCGGATTACCAGCCTGCGGGGCGTCCACGCCACTCATCCTTGAGAATGGGCGGCGACGATCCGCTCAACCGACGCTGGAGCCAGGATATGGTCAATCACCATTCGGCCCGCACCTAGTACGCCGGCGTGGTCCCCGGCCATTGACTGGACGATCCGTAGCCGCGCTGTAGCCAGCGGCAAGGAGCGTTGGTATACGATCTCGCGTACGCCGGCCATTAGATATTCGCCGGCCGAGGACAGTCCGCCGCCAATGACTATCACGGAAGGATTGAGCAAGTTTACGGACGCCGCCAGGACATCCCCCACGTCCCGTCCGGCCTGGCGCATGGCGTGAATGGCGACCAGATTTCCCCTGCGCGCCAACTCCAAAACATCCTCGCCGCTGTGCGCTGGAACGCCGTCAGCCGAGAGCGCTGCGGCCACGGCCGGCCCCGACGCCATGGCTTCCAAACAGCCGTAGTTACCGCAGCGACACAGCACCTCACCGCCACGGGGGACCCGCACATGGCCGATGTCGCCGGCCGTGCCATCGGCGCCGCGCTGTAACCGCCCGCCGCTGATAATGCCCGCACCAATGCCTGTGGCAACCTTGACAAAGAGCAGGTCCTGAGCATCCGGCCAGTAGTGAGCGCGCTCCCCCAAAGCCATAATATTTACGTCGTTATCCACCAGCACATCGGTGGGGAACCGTTGCTGTACGTAGGCCGGCACATCAAAACCATCCCACCCAGGCATGATAGGTGGGCTGGCAGGCCGTCCAGTGGAATGTTCCACGGGCCCGGGAAGGCCAATGCCAATGCCTACGAGTTCCCTTTCGTGGCGTCCGGCCGTGGCAAAAACTTGCGCGCACTGCTCCAACACCGCATCCAGCACCTCGGTGGGCCCCAACGCAATATCAATCGAGGTCCGCAACTCGCTCAGCACCCGCCCACCAAGATCTGTCAGCGCAATGAGCACATGGGTGGCCCCGATATCCACGGCTAGGATGACGCGGGCTGAGGGGTGAAAAGCAAAGCGCGACGGCGGACGCCCACCTGAGGAGATCGCCTCACCAGCCGGACCAATCAACCCTGCAGCAGTGAGCGCGTCAATGCGGGCGGCAACAGTTGAACGGGCCAACCCCGTGACCTCTGCAAGTTCCGCTCGGGTACGCGCCTGCCCGTCTCGCAGGATTTGGAAAACATCTCCTGCTCGTGAATGTCCGAATTGTTCCTGAGCGCGCGACGCTGCTCCATCGCTGCTGGCTGCTGCGCCGACGACAGGGTTGCGTGGGGCTTGCTGGAGTGGTGTCTTTGGCATTCCCAATAAATAACACATGCACTTCCATCTGTCACAATCTAAAGCTATACGGGTTAGCCATTAACTTTTGCTTGACGCTCGGCATAAGTTCCCCTAAGTTGAGTCTTGAACACACTTTCATGCCTTCAAGGAGTTTCAATGACGTATTCCCTTCAGCTGTACACCGTCCGCAAGCCCCTTGAAGAAGACTTGCCCGGAACCATTGCCCGCGTCGCCGAGCTGGGGTTCACCCACGTTGAGCCGTACAACTTCGTCGCCACCGCCGATGCCCTCGCTGCCGCGTTCACCGAGCACGGCATCACCGCACCCTCTGGCCACGCGCCCTTGCTCAGTGCCGATCAGGACGAGATCTTCGCTGCGGCCAAGAAGCTGGGCATCACTACCGTGATCGATCCGTTCATTCCCGCCGATCGCTGGCAAACTGCCGAGGACGTGCAGAAGATCGCCGAGGGCCTCAACGCTGCTGCCAAGAAGGGTGCCGAATACGGCATCCGCGTGGGTTACCACAACCACCAGTGGGAGTTGGCGTCCACGATCAACGGCACCACGGCACTGCAGTACTTTGAAACACTGCTGGATCCGGAACTCATCCTAGAAGTGGACACCTACTGGGTGTCCGTGGGCGGCGCCAACGCCGTTGACCTGCTGACCAGTTTGGGCGAGCGCGTAAAGTTCATCCACATCAAGGACGGCCCGATCTCGACCGACACGAAGGCCCAGCTGCCAGCCGGCCAGGGGCAGGTCCCGGTCTGGGATGTCATTGAAGCCGCCAAGTCACTGGAAGTTGGCGTGGTGGAATTCGATGACTACGCCGGCGACATCTTCGAGGGCATCGCCGCAAGCCTTGCCTTCCTCAACGCCGGAAACATTAACGCCGGAAAGGCCTAATCACCATGGCAAAAACAGGACCCGTCGGCATTGCCTTCATTGGCGCCGGCAACATCAGCAAGCAGTACCTGGACAACCTGACCACGTTCCCTGACGTGAAGGTGCTGGTCATCGCCGACCTCTTCGAAGAAGCAGCAGCCGCGCGCGCCGCTGAATACGGTGTTGAAATTTCCGGCGGCGTCGATGTGGCGCTCAACCACCCCGACGTTGAAATCATCGTCAACTTGACCATCCCGGCCGCCCACGTGGAAGTTGCCACGGCAGCCGTCCGTGCAGGCAAGCATGTCTGGACGGAAAAGCCGTTCTCCCTCGATCGGGAAAGTGGCTTGGGCCTGCTCAAAGAAGCAGACGCTGCTGGCGTTCGGCTCGGCTGCGCACCCGACACCTTCCTTGGTGCAGGGCTGCAGACGGCTCGCCGCCTGATCGACAGCGGAGCCATTGGCACCCCGCTGACGGCACTGACCATGTTCCAGTCCCCCGGCCCGGAGTCCTGGCACCCGAACCCCGCATTCCTGTTCCAGGAAGGGGCTGGTCCGCTCTTTGATATGGCGCCGTACTACCTGACCACACTGGTGCAGGCCTTCGGTCCGCTTTCCAAGGTGGCTGCCGTGGGCAACACCGCGTTCCCCACCCGCACCATTGGCTCGGGCCCGAAGGAAGGCGAGGTGTTCGACGTCGAGGTTCCCACTCACGTCAGCGCCATCGCCCAGTTCGAATCCGGCGCCTCCTCGCACAGCGTCTTCAGCTTTGAATCCCCGCGCCCGCGCATGGGATTTGTGGAGATCACCGGTACCGAAGGCACCATTTCACTGCCGGATCCGAACAACTTCGACGGCGACATCCAGCTCTTCAAGAGCGGCGATGAAGACTGGAGAACCGTCCCCGCAGAAGGACCGGACCATGGCCGCGGCTTGGGCGTGCTGGACATGGCACGCTCCATCCGCGCCGGCGTTCCGCACCGCGCCACCGGCGAACTGGCGTACCACATCCTGGATGCCATGGTCTCGATCACGGAGTCCGTCAACAGCGGAGAGTTCGTCGATGTTGCCAGCTCCGCCCCGAGCTCCGAGGCAGTGCCCGTTGACTGGGCACCCACCGCCGCAACCCTCTAGGAATCACGATCATGACCTCCCCTCAATCACCGGCCGCCCGTCCGCTCGGCGTGGCTGCCATCGGCTACGCCTTCATGGGGCAGGCCCACTCGAACGCGTGGCGCACCGTGGCCAACCACTTCGACGTCCCTGACTTCGAACAAAAGGTCTTGGTGGGCCGGGACGCCGTAGCCGTTGCTGCCGCCGCAAAGAAGTATGGCTGGAGCGAATCGGCCACCGATTGGCGGGAGGTCATTGCCCGCGATGACATCGACATTGTGGACATCTGCGCCCCCGGCTGGCTGCACGCTGAAATTGCGACGGCGGCACTCGCCGCGGGCAAGCACGTGCTCGTGGAGAAGCCACTGGCCAACTCCATGGCCGAATCGGAGGCCATGGTGGTCGCCGCGCAGGCCGCCCGTGCGCAAGGCGTCCGCTCCATGGTGGGGTTCAACTACCGCCGCATCCCGGCGCTGGCCTTGGCTCGCAAGCTCATCGCAGATGGTGAGCTGGGCAGCATCCGTCAGGTCCGCGCGTCGTACTTGCAGGACTGGCTGGCCGACAGCGAATCCCCCATGACCTGGCGGCTGCGCAAGGAAACGGCGGGCTCAGGCGCGCTAGGCGACATCGCATCGCACGCCATCGATCAGGTCCAGTACCTGCTCGGCGACACCGTTACCGAAGTCTCCGGCAAGCTGCACACCTTCACCACCGAGCGTCCTGGTCCCGATGGTCCTGAAGCTGTCACGGTCGACGACGCAGCTTGGGCCACGCTGTCCATGGCAAGTGGCGCCGTGGCCAGCGTAGATGTTTCGCGCGTGGCGCTGGGACAGAAGAACGCCCTCCGCGTGGAGGTTTATGGCACCGCGGGGGCGCTGACGTTCAACTTAGAAAACCCCAATGAGCTGTTCTTCCTCAACGGCAGCGAGCCCATTGAGGTTCAGGGCTTTAGACGTATTCTCGTCACGGAACCCGAGCACCCTTATATGTCCGGTTGGTGGCCGCAGGGGCACGTGATTGGCTGGGAGCACAGTTTCACGCATCAGATCTGCGACTTCCTGCTGAACATCTCCACGGGAACCGACCCGTCGCCGTCGTTCGAGGAAGGGTACGGTGTGCAGCAGGTCTTGGCCGCCATCGAGGCCTCCTCGGCAGCTGGCGGAACCACCGTCGCCATCCCCCAACTCATCACCACCTCAAAGGACTGAACGCATGAGCCGCCCGTACACCTTGTTCACCGGCCAGTGGGCCGATCTCCCGCTCGAAGAAGTGGCCAAACTGGCTTCCGAATGGGGCTACGAAGGCCTGGAAATTGCCTGCTCGGGCGATCACTTGGATCCGTGGCGTTGGGATGAGCCCGGCTATGTTGCCGGCAAGCTCGCCATGCTCGAAAGCTACGGCCTGAAGGCCTGGGCCATCTCCAACCACCTCAAGGGCCAGGCCGTGTGCGATGACCCCATCGATTTCCGCCACCAGGCAATTGTGGGGTCGAAGGTGTGGGGCGACGGCGATCCCGAGGGCGTGCGCCAGCGGGCCGCCGAGGAAATGAAGCACACGGCCCGCCTCGCGCAGGCCTTGGGCGTTTCGACGGTGGTCGGCTTCACCGGTTCCTCGATCTGGCAGTACGTAGCCATGTTCCCACCCGTTCCGGAATCCGTAATTGAGGCCGGGTACCAAGACTTCGCGGACCGCTGGAACCCCATCCTGGACGTCTTTGACGAATGTGGTGTGCGCTTCGCCCACGAGGTTCACCCCTCAGAAATCGCCTACGACTACTGGACCACCGTGCGCACGCTGGAGGCCATTGGCCACCGCCCCGCGTTTGGCTTGAACTGGGATCCCTCCCACTTCATGTGGCAGGGCATTGACCCGGTCTCCTTCATCTGGGACTTCAAGGACCGGATCTACCACGTGGACTGCAAGGATACGAAGCTGCGCCCCACCGGCCGCAACACCGTCATGGGCTCTCACCTGCCGTGGGGAGATCCGCGCCGCGGCTGGGACTTCGTCTCGGCGGGCCGGGGCGATGTGCCCTGGGAATCCTCCTTCCGCGCACTGACGGCCATTGGCTACGGCGGGCCCATCTCCATCGAGTGGGAAGACGCCGGCATGGACCGCCTGCAGGGCGCTCCCGAAGCGTTGGCCGCCCTGAAGAAGTTCGACTTTGCCCCGTCCGAGCTGTCCTTCGACGCCGCCTTCAGCAACCAAGGCTGAGTTTCCGTTCCGAATAGGGCTGAGCCCCCGTTCCACACAGGACTGAGTCCCCGTTCCACAAATGCCGCCGTTTGACGCAAACGCCAGGGTTTGAACCATGGCATTTCCGTCAAACGGCGGCATTCTTGGTGGAAGGCCCGCGGGATAGACTGGAGGGCACTATGAGCATTCCCAAAAATGCACCCGCCTCAGTACGCATTGACGCGTGGCTGTGGTCCATCCGTGCCTACAAGACCCGGTCCTTGGCCACGGCTGCCTGCCGTGCGGGCCATGTAAAACTCAACGATGCCAACGCCAAGGCCGCTCACACCGTAGTCCCGGGCGACACCATTCGCGTTCGCCAGCCCGGCTACGACAGGATCCTGGAGGTCCGCCAACTCATCAACAAGCGGGTTGGTCCCGAGGCTGCCTCGCACTGTTTCACCGATCACACTCCCCCGCGCCCCGTTCTGCCGGCGCTTGGCCTCCCTCAGCGCGACCGTGGCACCGGCCGTCCTACCAAAAGGGACCGCCGCGAGATGGATAAGCTGCGCGGGGTCTGATCCCAAAGCGGGCACTGCGCGAAGCAAACATAAGTGCCTCCGACGTACTAGAAAAAGTACGACGGCGGCCCTTGCGTTTTGCGGCCATCAACAGTTCTTCCAGAATCTGGATTAGTGCCCACCAGTCGAAGGGCCGACACCTGCAAGATGGCCCAAAATGGCTATTGCTTGTAGCCCTCGACTTCGCTGGCGGGGCGCACCTTGGCGTCGTCGGGGTTCGCACCCGCGTGGATGCGCGCCTGGCGTTGGCGCAGCAGGTCCCAGCACTGGTCCAGCTGAACTTCGATGGCCCTCAGCTGCTCGGCGTGCTCAGGCAGTTTGGCCTGGTCAACTCTTGAATCCCGCAGTTCCTGTTCGGCGCTCACCAACTCCGCGATCTTCTGGTGCACCTGGTTGTTGTCCATGCCGCAACTCCCTACCGTTTTGCTACCCCGAGTGGGCGCTTAAGAGCTACGTTAGTGCGAAGTTGCCCCTACGGCGAATAGGGATTTTGGCCACACACGCGCGGGCGGGGGTATCGACAAACTCGGTCACCGTGAGCACTGAATGGTCGAAGCAAACACAAAGTGCCGCCGTCGTACTTATAAAAAGTACGGCAGCGGCACCCGGGAAACGCAGAAGTAGCTTACGCCTCGACGATGATGACCGTGTAGACGGGCTTGCGGCGCAGCGCGCGGTCGGACCAGCGCAGCAGGCCGTTGGCCACAGCCTTCTCGGCGTTGGGACCGGTCTTTTCGCCGCGGAGACCGGTGATGGTCTTCTCCACGATGACGGCGGCCTTTTCAATGTCCTTGGGCGTCAGGTTGAAACCGACCGAGAAGAACTCGGGGTCTTCTTCGATCTTGCCGGTGTCCGGGTTGACGATCAGCAGAACGGTGACGGCACCGTCTTCGGCGAGACGGATGCGATCCTGCAGCGACTCTTCAGTGGCCGCACCGGCAACCATGTTCTCGACGTAGACGTAGGCGGCGGGCACGCTACCGGTGACCTTGGCGACGCCGTCCTTGAGGTCGATCGTGGTGCCATCTTCAACGATGAACGCGTTCTTGGGATCCACACCGGTGCGGATAGCCAGTTCGGCGTTCGCCTTCAGGTGGCGGTATTCGCCGTGAACCGGCATGACGTTCTTGGGACGAACCAAGTTGTAGCAGTAGACGAGCTCGCCGGCACTAGCGTGGCCGGAGACGTGCACCTTGGCGTTGCCCTTGTGAATGACGTTGGCGCCCTGCTTGGTGAGGTCGTTGATCAGGCGATAGATCGAGGACTCGTTACCAGGCACCAGCGAGCTCGCCAGCAGCACGGTGTCGCCGTCGGTCAAGTTGATCTGGTGATCGCCGTTAGCCATGCGAGCCAGCGCAGCCATGGGCTCGCCCTGAGAACCGGTGCAGATCAGAACGGCCTTTTCGGGGGCCATCTTTTCCAGTTCCTTGGCGTCAACGAGCATGCCGCGCGGGATCTTCAAGTAGCCCAGTTCGCGCGCAGTGGTCATGTTGCGGACCATGGAACGGCCAACGAACGCGATCTTACGGTTGTACTTGTGAGCAGAATCGATGATCTGCTGAATGCGGTGCACGTGGCTGGCGAAGCTGGAGACAATAACGCGGCGCGGGGCCGTGCGCATGACCTGGTCGATGGCCGGGATCAGGTCAGCTTCAGCAGCCAGGAAGCCGGGAACTTCGGCGTTGGTGGAGTCAGGCAGGAACAAATCCACGCCTTCCTCACCCAAGCGGGCAAAGCCAGCGAGGTCGGTGATGCGCTTATCCAGCGGGAACTGGTCCATCTTGAAGTCGCCAGTTTCCAGCACCAGGCCAGCAGGCGTACGGATGGCAACAGCCAGACCGTCCGGGATGGAGTGGTTGACGGCCAAGAATTCAACGTCGAACGGGCCGAACTTGCGTCGGTCGCCTTCCTTGACCTGGATCATCTTGCCCTTGATGCGGTGCTCTTCAAGCTTGGTCTTCAAGAAGGCCAACGTCAGCTTGGCGGAGATTACGGGGATGTCGCCGCGGTGCTTAAGCAGGTACGGGACACCGCCGATGTGGTCTTCGTGGCCGTGGGTCAGCACCAGGCCAACCACGTCCTGCCAGCGGTTCTTCAAGTACGAGAAGTCCGGCAGAATCAAGTCAACGCCGGGGTGGTGATCTTCGGGGAAGAGCACGCCGCAGTCAACGATCAGCAACTTTCCCGCGTATTCGAAGACGGTCATGTTGCGGCCAATTTCGCCCAAACCACCCAGTGCGACGATGCGCATTGCACCTTCGGCGAGGGCGGGAGGGGTCTGGCGGGCAGTTCTTCTCATGGGTTCCAAACTTTGTTCTGTTGTAGGCGGCCGGCGGCGACGATGCGCTGCCTTTCTTGTGCGACGCGTTCGGATAAAAAGCTGGTCCGGTGTCGCTAAAATTTAGGGGGATTGCTCCACCCCCGATTTTACCACCGCGGCACAACGGCTAACGCCACGTGCCGGGGCAGTGCTTTTAGCAGTGCTTTTAAGCACGACGCCGGCACGTGAGTTTTGTTCGTCCACCCACCCCGTGCAGTGGCTTGCATGGTGAAAACGAAGGGATACTCAGTGTCGCGTCGGTGTGATGAGCGCACATTCGCTATGCGGGGATTAGTGGAAGAATCTGAGGATGAACCACATATGGGACGACGGACCATTCTTTCACGGAACAATTGCCGACTTGCAGGTAGGCGATTTCCTCACGGCGGGCCATCCGTCGAATTACCGCCCCGAAGTGGTCATGAACCACGTCTATTTCACAGCCCTGGTGGATGGCGCAGTACTCGCCGCCGAGATCGCAGCTGAGCTCTCCGGTACCGACGCCGTTCCGCCAGCGCTAGACGCTACAAATGCGCCGCACTTCTCACCTAGGAGCAGGTCGATCCATTCGCTGCCGATATCCTCGGTGAGACTCTTCGAAGCGAAGTAGACAAGTGACATCTAGTCCAGTCGATATTTTCGTTATACATTAATGGCATGAGCGAACACGAGATGATCAACGGGGCTCCGGTCACTGAAGAGAAGATCGCGCTCTGGGCTGCCGAAGCCGAGCAAGGGTATGGCGTCGACGCGCTGAAAAAGCGTGGTCGCGGCCGCCCTGGTCGTGGAGCTGAGCCGTCACAGGTGGTCGCACTCCGCCTGACTGTTGAAGAGATCGCGGCGATAGATGAGCGCGCTGAACGTGAGGGCAAGTCTCGCTCAGAAGTCATTCGAGAAGCACTCCACCGCTTGGCCGCATGAAAGTTCATGGCACGGCACTGAAACACGGAGTTCTCCCCGAGGGCGGCTGCTAGAAACGGTTGTTCTCGTCTTCGACAGCGGCAATGAGCTTGTGATTCATGCTATGCAGGCGCGGCCACAGATGATTGAGTTGCTGCCCTAATCATCGACCTCGTTCAGTATTCGCGCTAGAAGCCGACGCTGCTGCGGCATGATGGTGCCAATGTCCTTTTTCTCCACTGTGAGCGCCCACCAGAGTGTTTTCGCGATGGAACAACTGCCGCAGGTTCGAGGCGACACGACGCCCAACATGCCCATCATAGGCGGGACATCCCAACCGGCATCGAACCCTTCATCGGGCGTAAGCATCTCGCTCGCGCCCCAGGCTTCGCACCAATGCTCAATCCTGCCGTCGTTCATATTTCGAGGGTACGGGCAACCTCCGACACCGATGCTACGGCAGGACTCCCGCGCAGAACGGGGGAGCCCCATCTCTATAGCTTCCCCGGCAGTGAAACAGCTGTTCTGACCCGCGGTAGCCTTTCAGGGGCCAGCGGGTCATGACCGGACGATAAGCCCTTAGTCAGCCGCAAGCGTTTTACGCATTTTGACACTCATGGTTTCGTATCCGAGTGACTCATAGAGCCTGCGAGCTGAATGGTTGAAGCCGAACACGTTCAATCCCAGTGTGGCGGCACCCCGCGACCGGGCATATTCTTCTGCGAGCTTCATGCCCTCTCTGCCGTATCCCCTGCCCCGATATTCGGAGTCCACGAGGATGTCCCACACCCACCATGAAGTGGGATCATCGGAACTGTCCCGGCCAACCCAGAGGTAACCAACACCAAGCCCGGATTCATCTCTCATGTTGAATACGGCGTTATCTGGGCCCGGGCGACTTTCGGGAAATGCCTCACGAAGCGACGATTCCGCCTGGCGCTGGGCTTCCCCTGGTGAGGTGGCCAAGGAGACGAGATCAGCAACATACTCGCGGCAGCTTCGTTCCACCCACTGAGGGAAGCTGCCGGGGTCCAGAGGATCAAGACGAATTGTCATTGCCCCAGCGTATGCCTTCCCATCTGAATGGGGCACCGTTGTTGGTCCTACAGATCTCGGAGAAACCCGGTTGCGGCGTCGATTCCGGCGAGGAAATCACGAATGGAAGCAACGTGCTGTTCACGGCTGGAGGCGCCGGTGCCGCCGAACGTGTTGAACCCATAGTCGTCGTTGGGGCCCGAGACCCAGTCATAGAGAGTCGTTCCTTCAGCGTCGCTCCTGCGCACTTCGAACACCTCACCATCCACGTTAAACGTCCCGAGGTCTGTAAAGGTGTTCGTATCCGGCGGCGCAGGTGCATAGAACCAGCCGTCGTCCGTGGGTGAGCGATCGTTCTCCATGCGTTTCACGCTACCCAGTGGCGACGGCTGCGTCGATTACTGCGCACTACTCGAGCCGAGCCTCGATGTTTGGCATCCAGCCAATAGCCGGGGCAATATGCTCGGCAATGTTCGCCAACATCTTGGTGTTGTAAGCAACGCCGAGCTGATTGGGGACCGTAAGCATCAGGGTGTCAGCAGCCTGAACCGCGGCGTCGGCAGCAAGATCGCGGGCAATGTCCGCCGGATCGCCCATATAACTCTTGCCGAAGCGGGACAGCAGCCCGTCGATCATGCCCACCTGGTCCTTGTTCTCAGCCTGGGCGCGCAGACCAAAGTACATGCGGTCCACATCGTCCACCACGGGGATGATGCTGCGGCTGACCGAAACCCGGGGTGTAAAGCCGTGCCCGGCCGCAGCCCATTCGTCGCGGAACAATTGAATCTGCTCGGCCTGCAGCTGATCGAAGGGCACTCCAGTGTCTTCGGTGAGCAGGGTTGAACTCATCAAGTTCATGCCTTGGCGAGCAGCCCATACGGCCGTGGCGCGAGATCCTGCACCCCACCAAATACGCTCGGACAAACCCGGTGACTGCGGCTCAATGCGCAGCAACCGTTCCCCACCCATGGAGACACGTTCGCCGGGCTCAGCTATGCCGGCGCCAGAAATCGCGTGCCGGAAGGTAGCGGTGTGGCGCCTGGCCATGTCCGCATCCGTTTCGCCGTCGAGCGGGAAATGGCCAAAGTCTGCTGCGCCATTGGCAGCGGGCTCGGGTGACCCGCGGCTCACACCGATCTGCAGCCGGCCATCGCTGATGAGATCCGTGGCCGCAGCCTGCTCTGCCATATAAAGAGGATTTTCATAACGCATGTCAATGACGCCGGTACCAATTTCAATCCGGCTGGTGCGGGCCGCAATGGCCGCCATGAGCGGGAAAGGCGCCGCCTGCTGGCGGGCAAAGTGGTGAACACGGAAGAAGGCGCCGTCAATGCCCAGCTCCTCGGCAGCGACCGAAAGGTCAATTGCTTGATGTAGTGCGTCAGCTGCCGAGTTAGTTTGGGAGCCGCGGCCAGTACCGTAGTGGCCAAAAGAGAGGAATCCAATGCGCTTCTTGAAGTTTGTTTCCATACACGGCACAACGGGAAAAGCAGTCCAGCTATTCCATGCATATGCATCTAGCCGGTCTGCGTTCCGAAGCGGGCACCAGCGCCTTCTGACGATGTGCGCCGCCCCGCTCGACGGGCCTCAGGCAGCTCGACGGGCGTCAGTCAGTCCGGCGATAGTGCATGGCGACCGCGCCGTTGCTCAGCGGCTCGGCCGAGATCAGCTCGAGGCGTCGAGTGCTGGGCAGTCCACCTTGGTACAGGGTGGGGCCGTGGCCAGCGATCATGGGATGGACGAGGAATTTGTACTCGTCAATCAAATCCAACCGGTCCAGCTGCGTCGCAAGTTTGCCGCTGCCAACGAGCACCCCGCGGGGTGTCTGATCTTTGAGTGCTTGCACCGCCGTGCGCAGTTCGCCCTCGATGTGGTGGCTGTTGGTCCACGGGAAATCACTCCGAGTCGCCGACACCACGTATTTGGACTTGGACTCCAGCTTAAGCGCCCACTCGCGTAGCGCCGGCGGCGCATCGAAGTCCCCTCGGGCGACCGCCGGCCAGTAGCTCTCCATCATCTCGTAGGTCGTGCGGCCCCAGAGCATTGCGCCGCTCTCATCCAACAGTCGGGTGAAGTACGTGTGCGTCTCCTCATCGGAGATACCCTCTTGATGGTCGACGCAACCATCAAGAGTGACGTTGATGGTGAACGTCAGAAGACCCATACGGCACTTCCTCTGCTGCCAGGGCGCGGCCACGAACGTAGCTGAGCACTACCGTTTCTTGGCGATGTGGGCCACTGGGTCAGCAGCCTCAACGGCTGCGCTACGGGCCTTTTTCTCTGCACGCTTGGCCTTGATTGCATGGCCCTTGTCCAGCTTTTTGTGTTCGTGGTGGTGTGGCTGTTTGTCAGGCATAGTGAACTCCTGGTGATCTTACGAGCAGACACGCACCGGGCCGGGTCGGTCCAACGCGTCCCCCTCTTTGAACGTTACGCCCCTTTCCGCAGACCCAACAGGCCCCGGCGGGGTCTCGACACACTCGAGCACCGGGGCGGAGCTCAGGCGTCCTGCCGCCACGAGTTCCACAGTGCCGCGTAGGAACCGTCCTGCGCCAACAGTTCGTCGTGCGAGCCCAGCTCTGTGATCCGTCCCTTTTCCACCACGGCGACCCGATCGGCGTCGTGCGCGGTGTGCAAACGGTGCGCAATCGCGATCACTGTCCGCCCCTCCAACACGGCACTGAGCGAAAACTCCAGATCCCGTGCAGCCTGCGGATCAATCAGCGAGGTGGCCTCATCCAGCACCAGCGTGTGCGGATCGGCCAGTACCAGCCGCGCGAGGGCCAATTCCTGCGCCTGAGCCGGCGTCAATGTGTGCGAACCCGAACCCACCTCAGTAGCCAAGCCCTTGGGGAGGGCACGCACCCAAGCTAAGGATCCGACGTCGGACAGGGCCTTTTCGATCTCAGCGTCACTGGCGTTGGCCTTACCTAGGCGGACGTTATCGGCCAGCGTCCCCACAAATACGTGGTGTTCCTGCGTCACGAGAGCCACCTCGCCACGCAATTCATCCAGCGGCCGGTCCACCAGCGGCACCCCGCCCACCGTGACCGAACCGGACGTGGGTCCGTGGATTCCAGCCAACAACCTGCCCAGCGTGGACTTGCCAGCGCCGGAGGGACCCACCATGGCCAGCCGCTCCCCCTGCCGCAGCGTCAGGTCGATGCCGTGCAAAACATTGTGCCCGGGACGGTAGGCGTAGCGGACGTCATCCACCACCAGCAGATCGTCGGCGGGGACGGCGTCCTTGGCAATGCGGTCAGCCTTGACATCGCGAATGCCCACAATCCGGGCCAGCGAGGACGCGCCCACCTGAATCTCATCAATCCACATGATCAAGGTGTCCACGGGGTCAATGAGCTGCATGGCGTAGAGCGCAACCGTGGCCACCATACCCGTGGTCACCAGATCCTGCGAGGACAGCCAGCCACCCCACAACAGCACCCCAGCTACTGGGAGCCAAAAGGAAAGTTCAGCCACGGGGAAGAGCACGGTGCGCAGGCCCAGGGTGTATTTTTCACGTTCAAAGCAGTTCCGCAGAGCCGCGTCGATCCGGTCGCGGCGATGCTGGCCCAGACTCAGCGCATCGACCGTGCGGGCACCCTCAATGGTCTCGGTGATGGCACCGTTGAGACCGGCGTAGCTCTCCCGCTCAGCCAAATAGCCGGGGGTGGCGCGCTTGAGGTACCAGCGCGTGACAGGCACCAGCAACGGCACGCCAATGAGCAACGCCACGGCTACGAGCGGGCTCGTAAGCACCGCCGCGGCCACCGTCAGCGCAATGGTTGCCACCGAAACCAGCACCTGCGGCACGCCGAAGCGGACCGTGTGCGAGACCGCGTCCACGTCATTGGTGGTGCGCGAGACCAGATCACCGGTACCCGCTTTTTCCACTGTTGAGAGCGGCAGCGAGGTGACTTGCTCCATGAATTCCTCGCGCAGCTGGGCAAAGACCTTCTCACCCAGAATCATGCCCTTGCGCCGTGCCCATCGAGCCAGCACCGTCTGGACAATGACGAATCCGGCGAGCGCCAGCGCCACCATGGCCACGAACCCGGCGGTGGTGCCAACGCTGATGGCATCCACCAGCCGGCCCAGCAGGAACGGCCCCGCCAATCCCGCAACAGCGGCCACACCGTACAGGCCAACAACGCCTGCGAGCGGCTTTTTGTGCATGCCCATGAGGCGCAAACCCTCGGCCTTGACCTCGGCAGAATTTGCCACAGGAAGCTTCGTTTCAGCCATTAGTTCTCCCCTCCGTGCATGACGTTGTTGCTGTTGTTGGCAAGTTCGACGCCGTTGCTCGCCTGGGCGCTTGCCTGGGCGCTTGCCGCATGATCCGCCGCGGTTCCGCCATGTCCGTCCATGCCTTCACCGCGGATGACCACCTTGCGGTAGTCGGGCTCGGTGTCCAGCAAATGCCGGTGCGTGCCTTGGGCCCGCAGCTTGCCGTCCTGCAAAAATGCCACGGTGTCCATGGCACTCAGCAGCAGCGGGCTGGCCGTGACCACCACGGTGGTGTGGCCGGGGGTGTTGCGGGTGCGGCGCAGCGCGGTGGCAATGCGTGATTCGGTGTGGGCGTCAACGGCGCTGGTGGGCTCAATCAGCACCAGCACCTCGGCCTCTGTCAACACAGCTCGCGCCAAGGTCAGGCGTTGGCGCTGGCCTCCGGAGAAGCTGCGACCCTTCTCCGTGACCTCATCATTCAAACCGTCTTCCAGCCCGTCGAAGACATCCTCCGCGCTGGCCACGTCAATGGCCGCCATGATTTCGGCATCCGTGTGCTCTCCCGTGGGGTCCAGCTCCTCGCGAAGGGTTCCCGTGAAGAGCTGGGGCTCAGCGTCGGAAACCACAATGCGTGAGCGCACCTCGCGCAACGGCATCAGGTGCAGGGCCTCATCGCCCCACCGCACTTGCGCCTCACGCAGTACGGCGTCTTCAAAGCGGCCCAATCGCCGGGCCAAAGATGCCGAGTGTTCCGGATCGCCCGAGACAATGGCGCTGAGCCCGCCCGGGGAAACCATCACCCCCGTCACCGAATCCACCAAAGCGCTAGGTGCCGACGGTGCAGGAACTGTGGTCTCGGCGTCGTGCACGGCAGAGGGTGTGGACAACACATCGATGATGCGTTTGGCACCAACGTGGGCGCGAATGAAGCGGGAGACGCCGTCGGCAGCGGTGCGGATGGGCGAGACTAAGAAGACCGCATAACCGTAGAGTGCCACGAGCTGGCCGGCCTCGATCTGCCCCGATACGGCTTGCAGGGCACCGATCCAGGTGAAGGCGACGCTGAAGACGCCGACCACGAAGACCTGAGCGGCGTCCAAGTCGGCCAGCGAATAAGCTACCTTGTTCCCGGCGAGCTGGGTTGCCCGCGACCGTTCCCGGTAGCGCTCCACGAAAATGTGTTCCCCGCCAATGCCTCGCAACACGCGCAGTCCGGCAACGGTGTCGGCGCCGAGCGCAGTCATTTGTCCGGCCGCTTCGCGCTGATCCTTCTGCCGCCTTTGGAGCGGACGAATCACGAACAACAGGGCGGCACCGCACAGCGGCACGCCCACTAACACCACAAGGCCAAGCTGCCAGGACGTTTGGAAGACCAAGTAGGAAACCAGCAGGTAACCCACTACGGATCCGGCCAGACGCGCAACCACGTCAAAGATTTCGCCAATTCGCATGGCATCGGAGGCGCTGGTGGAGACCACCTCACCGGTAGAGAACTTTTGTGGCAGGGCGTCCCCGCTGCGGGTGACCTTGTAGCCCACCACTTGCGAGGAACGGTACGCCGCCTGCATCCAGTTGCTCACGGCTGCGCGGTGGCGCAGGGTGGTTGAGACTGACTGGACCACGGTGATCCCGACCAGTAGTCCGACCCAGACGGAGAGCCGGGCGAAGTCACCGGGCAGAATCCCCTGATCAATCGCCTGGCCCAGGATGTAGGGGGTCAACGCCTGGCACACCGTCCAGATGGAGCCGTAGAAGATCCCCAGCCAGAGCGTGCCGCGTTGGGCACCCGCCAACCACAGGAGATAACGGTCAGGCGAGCGAAGGTCCGGTTTTTTGGCGGATTTGTAAGGAAACGAGCGCACTACGGCCTTCTAACGAGAATTGTGGATTGGCAGGCATGTCAGGCGCGATCCGGCAATCCACTGTTAGAGCGGAAGCGATCGGCGCGGGCGGGGGCTGCGTTATCTATCTCACAATCATTTACCCTAGTACACGTGTGCGCCCGAATCCAACAGGAACCCACATTCTTTGAACGGGCTCGGCTAGGATCACCGAATAGGGACAATCAAGGGGACAGAATTGGCCACGACACACGAACACACCATGGCTGCTGTTGCGGATTTTCACCGCGAAAAGCGTAGCCAGCGGAGACAGATTTTTACTTTGCTCTTTCTCGGCTGGCTCATGTGTCTGCTGATCCTGCAGGTGCACCACCCAGCTGATAAGGCCATCGTGGCCTCCTTTGGTGACCTGAATGTGGTGTGGGCCCGTTTCAGTGAACGGATCTTGGCACCCTTCACCAGTCCGGAAACCTTCGACTTTGGTCTTGACGCCCTCGGCTGGATCATTGGTGCCACGGCCACCATTTTGGTGGCGTTGGTGTTCAGTGGACGCAACCCGCTGGGCATGGCTAATCAAGCCCAGGTCATGGCGTTGGATGACCTGCTTGAACTCTTGACCCTGCTCGTGGGAATCGCTGCGGCGGCCACCATGTGGATGGCGCTGCACAACGTATTCTTCCTCCCCTCCGATCCTGATTCTGGTCCCAAGTTCTTCTTGGGCCTGCTGTGCCTGATGCTGGTCATCTTCTCTGTTGTGCGCCAGCGAGATGCAGCCGTGCAGCGCGAGATTGACGAGTTTCATCTGACCACCGCCATGCGTCTGCACACTCACCGTTGGGAGCGCATGTGGGGAGTTTCTGCCAGGACTCGGATCAGGGTTGCGCCGGCAAAGACGGTCAAATTGGTGCTGTGGTGGGCAGGCAGTGGTCTGGTATTTACCGTTGTCCCGCTGATCCTCAACAGTAGTTTCTCGCCCGTGCTTTTAGCGCTGTCTCTCGTGGCATTGATCTTGTTGGCGGTTGCCACCGCGACGCTGACTGCCTTGGCTGTCTCCTTGTACCGCAGCAATCCCCATCCGGGTGTGGGTTTGGGATATTCCTTGGTTTTATTGGTTGTGGTGGCCTTGGCCGTAGTCAGCCCCTTGACGGTGGCAGCGCTCCAGAACGAACGAGTACTGCATTCACTCATGGGATATTTCCTCTGGTTAACACCTTCGCTGCTGCTGATCTTCCGCAAACCGCAGTCAACCCACATGACCCCTTTGGAATACCGGTTGGCCGCTCGGCCCAAAAACCGGCTGACCCACGGATTAATTGCCTGCTTCGATGGAGCACGCGAAGCCGCCTACTGGACTGAACTGAGCGTTGAAGGCCACAAGCAGGCCCGCTACGAAACGAAACTTGCCCGGCTTGAGGCTGAGCTTGCCGCAGCTGTACGCAGCGAGAAAGAAACTCTGCCGTAAGGCTCTTCGAGAGTCCTGCACGGATGAGTCACGCTAGATCCCCAGAATTCTCGCATTCGGGTCACTTTCCGTATGATGCGCATCATCGTTAAGGCCGTCCCGTTCCAAGTTCGATGACCAAATCACCTCGGATCAGGCGGTATTGGCGAGCATCGAGCCAATGCTTGTCGGAGCCAGAGGAATGGACTTATGTGCGGGCGGGTATAGGAGAATCGGAGGGTTCCGGATTTACCCCTGCCATCGGCCGTGCCCTTGCGGATCTCGCCGACGAGACGGGCGGCCCTGGCACTTCTTCGCGCGCCCAGGGCGTCCGAAGAGCAGCGTATTATCCGGCTGCAGCGTGGATGGGTAACGCCAGCGGGCCGCCTGGGACTGTGGCCCCAGGTAGCCCGCAATGTCCTGCATCTCGCCTGCGGCAGAAGTGACCCGCCGCCCCGGCTTGGTGACCCGCCAGGCGAAGCTGGAAGCAACGGTGCCGGGCCCGGCCGCTTGCCAAGCACGACTGGAGGCTTTCTCCAATGCACCCTAGTTCCAGTGGATTAAATCTCCATTGATGTGACGTGAATCTCCCAATAGTGTTGGATCAATCCGGCCGGTTTCCCGCCGCCCGAGCGGATGTCGCCACATCAAAGGAGCAACCAAGAATGACCTCAACGGAGCAAGAAACCACCCTAGCGGACGAGCTGTCCATGTTGGTCCCGGACGGAAAAGTGCTTCACGACGGGCCTTCGCTGCAGAAATACAGCCACGACGACGCGGAGTGGGCGCCGTTCACCACACCGCTGGCGGTGGTGCTGGCCCAAAACACAGCTGAGGTGGCCGCCGTCGTGCGTTATGCAGCAAGCCACGGACTAAAGGTGGTCCCCCGGGGCGCCGGGACAGGACTTTCCGGTGGCGCCAACAGCGTGGAGAACTGCATCATCCTCTCCCTTGAGCTCATGAACCGTGTCCTTGAGATCAACCCCGGCGAAGGACTCGCGGTGGCCGAAGCGGGCGTCATCAATGACAAGCTGCGAGAGGCTGTGGCCGCCAAGGGACTCTGGTACCCGCCGGATCCGGCCAGCTCCAACATCTCAACCATTGGCGGCAATGCGGCCACGAACGCTGGCGGGATTTGCTGCGTCAAGTATGGCGTCACCGGTGACTATGTGCTGGGCATGACGGTTGTGCTGGCGGATGGTGAAATCGTCCATCTGGGCCACCGCACCGCCAAGGGCGTCACTGGCTATGACTTCACCTCGCTCATGGTCGGTTCGGAAGGGACCCTGGGCATCATCACGGAAGTGACGGTCAAGCTACTGCCTCTCTCGGGACGGCAGGACCGGGCAGTCATTGGCTACTTCCCGTCGCTGCCGGATGCGGGACGGGCTGTGGCAGCCGTGACGGCTGCCGGGATCGTGCCGGCCGCCATGGAGCTCATCGACAGCACCTGCCTCCGGGCCGTGGACAACTGGCTGAAGCTGGGACTGCCCGAGGACGTCAACGTCATGCTTTTGGCTACTGTTGACGAACCAGGCAGCACCGGCGCGGAACTTGCCACCAAGCTGGCCGGAATCTTCGCGGACCACGGCGGCAGCCATATTGAACAGGCCACCGACCCGGAAATGATCGCTACGCTCTTTCTTGCCCGGCGCATGGCCTACCCCGCACTGGAACGGCTTGGGCCGGTTCTTACGGAGGACGTGTGCGTACCGCGCGCGGCCGTGCCGGAGATGCTCTCGCGTATCCAGGCCTCAGCGGCGAGGCACGACGTCGTGATTGCCAACATTGCGCACGCCGGCGATGGCAACCTGCACCCTCTGATTATCGCTCCCGTGGGAGACGAAGCAGCCAAAGCGCGGGCCAAAATTGCCTTCGACGAAATCGTTGCGGACTGCCGGCTCCTGGGTGGCACCGTGACAGGGGAGCACGGGGTTGGCCTGCTCAAACTTGAAGGCGCTGGCGCTGAACTGGAGGAGCGCGTCATCACGATGCACAAGGGCATCAAGGTTGCCCTTGACCCGCTCGGCACCCTGAACCCCGGCAAGGCATTCCCCCAGTCCGTCACGGCCTGACGCCCGCATTCACCTACCCTCCCAAGGATCGCCATGACCACCACCCAAATGCAGGCAAGCGACGCGGCGATGCGCAAGCGCGTTGTGCGCAAAGTGTCCGGCAGGCTGTTGCCTTTTCTCGGCCTGCTGTACCTGATCAACTATCTTGACCGCACCAACCTCGCGTTCGCCGCGCCCCACGGACTGAACGAAACACTGGGGCTGACGGCAACCACCTTTGGCATGGCCTCCGGCCTGTTCTTCATCGGCTACCTGCTCCTGGAGGTGCCCAGCAACCTGGCCCTGAACAAGTTTGGCGCCAGGCGCTGGATCGCCAGGATCATGGTCAGCTGGGGCATCATCGCGACCTTGATGACGTTTGTGCCCAATGTCGGGACCTTGTATGTGATGCGATTCCTGCTGGGTGTGGCCGAGGCCGGATTCTTCCCAGGCATCATCCTCTACATGACGTTCTGGTTCCCCAAGCAGCAACGGGCGAAGGCACTGGCGGTGTTCATCCTGGCCGTACCGCTCTCCGCGGCCATCGGCTCCCCGCTGTCGTCCTGGCTGATCACGGCGGGCGACGGCGTCTTTGGCCTGGACGGCTGGCGCTTCATGTTCCTCATGGAAGGCCTCCCGGCAGTGATTCTGGGCATCATGTGCTGGTTCTATCTGACGGACAAGCCCGCCCAGGCGAAATGGCTCAAGCCGGATGAGCGCGCATGGTTGCAGCAGCAGATCGACTCGGAAGAGGCCGAGACCGCCAGCCGCCACAGCCTGTCCATCAAGGCCGCCCTGACCAAGGGGCGCGTGTGGGCCCTTGCGTTCGTCTACTTCGGCATCACCTATGGCCTTTACGCGATCAACTTCTTCCTGCCCACCATCGTGGCCGGCTTCGCGGAACAGTTCAATACTGACTTCACCGTGATGCAGCAGGGCTTCATCGTTGCCATTCCGTTCGTTTTCGGCGCCTTCTCTATGTACTTCTGGGCCAAGCACGGCGACAAAACAGGCGAACGAATCTGGCACGTCGCGGCCCCCACGGCCTTGGGTGGCATTGCCATCCCAGTGGCCCTGTACCTGAATTCACCCTTCGCAGCCATGGTGGCGATCACCATCTGCACCATGGGCATCTGCGCGGCACTGCCCACTTTTTGGCCCCTGCCCAGCTTGTTCCTGACGGGTGCCGCGGCGGCCGCCGGCATCGCCTTCATCAATTCCTTTGGCAATTTCTCCGGGTTCATTGGCCCGCTGGTCACCGGCAAGCTGGCTGAGATCACCGGTTCCCAGCAGGCGGGCATGTGGGTGGTTGGCGCGGTCATGGTTCTGGCCAGTCTGGTGGTGGTGAGACTGAGAACTACCCTCGCACCGGACCTGCGGGCAGCAGCCAACAAAGACAAGCTCGAATAGCGCCAGCATGCAATACTGAGGCGTGCTTCCCTCCGAGAGCGGCCACGTTGCCGCCAACAACACCGATGCCGCTGTTGCCCGCTCCGCCGTAAATGACGACGCCGGACAGCTCGGCCCCAGCCATTTCGCCACTGCCGAGGGGTGGCTGGGTCTGCTGGCCCGCGACCCATCACTGGACGATGCGCAGGCTTACCGGCGCGGGCTGCTGGATGCGGCAGCCGGCCCGGAGCGCGCTGAAATAGAACGTCAGGCCCGTCAAGCCCAGACAATCATGGAACGCTTGGCCGAGCGCCGCGAGCACGCGGACGAGCTCACGGTGCTCAACGATCTTGCCCGCAGGCTTGCCTCGCTGCACGAACCACAGAATCTACTCCAGGAGGTGGCAAGCCAGGCCCGGCGGCTGCTCCACGCCGATGTTGCCTACTTGATGCTCCGCCAGGATGGGGTCCGGGACGGGAAAACCGAAAGCAGCCGCAAGGGCCGGAGACTTCTCCGCATTGAGGTTTCCGATGGTTCTCTTGGATCCATTCTGGCTGGCACTGAAGTGGGCCTCGGCGAAGGGCTGGGAGGCCAGGTCCTGCGTGCAGGCAAACCACAGTGGACGGAGGACTACCTGCACGACCCCATGATCGCCCACCTCAGCGATGTTGATGAGGTGGCAAGCAGCGAGCACCTCGGCGGTATTTTGGGAGTCCCGCTCCAGGCCGGCGATAAGACGCTGGGGGTGCTGCTGGCCGCCAACCGCCGTCCCCGCAGATTCACCGAACGTGAAATCGAGCTGCTTGCTGCCCTTGCGGCGCACGCCTCAGTCGCCATCCGCAATGCCCAGCTTTATGAACAGCAGCAACGATCCGAGTCGCAGCTGCGCAAGGCAGTTGACGAGCTCAAGGCCGCCAACGCCACCCGGCAGCGGGCCTTCGATCTGCGCGAACGGCTGACCCAGAGCGTGATCCGCGGCGGGAAACCTGTGGACATTCTGGCCGAATTACAGGACACCATCGGCCTCCCTGTCCGCTTTGAAGACGCCGACAATGCCGAGTTTGCAGCGCTGTTCGCTGGTTCAACATCCGATGCTCCGTTCCTGGGCAACGCCGGCGGGCTGCATCGAGTGGCAGTGCCGGTCATGCTGTCCACGGGCTACGGCGGCGTTGTCGTGGCGGATTCGCCCGAACCGCTCGACGGCGAGGCGCTGCGGCTGTTGCCATTGGGCGCCACCTCCATCGCCATCCTGGTGGCCACGGACCGTTCCCTGGCCGAAATGGAAATGCGCACCCGCAGTGAATTCATGAACACCTTGCTGGGCAGCCAGGCCGATGAGGACAGCGTGGCACGGCACGCCTCCGCCGCCGGCATCGATATCGGCAGGGTGAGCGCCGTCGTCGTTGTCTCTGCCGATCCCGGCAGCAAGGAAGCGGACGACGCGCGGCGGCTGGCAACGCGGGTGGCGCGGCACTTCCAAGGGTGGTCAGGCCAACACGGGGAACATATGGTGGCGCTGCTGCCGGACACTGACGCGGCGGCCGCGAAGGCTTATGTTCAGCAGTTGACCAACGGAAACTTCTCCGGAGCAGTGGGCCTGGCTTCCTGCAGTAGCGGAATGCGGGCTCTGCGTTCAGCACACACCTCGGCTGTGCAAACCGCCACGATGCTCAACGCCTTGGGCCGCCCGCACGATGTTGCCGAAGACTCCGAGTTGGGGATTTACCGCGCCGTGTTCAGCCAGTCAGGCCGCAACGACATTGCCGTATTCGTGAAGCAGTGCGTGGGCAGGTTGCTGGACTACGACACGGAGCATGGCAGGAACCTTGCCGCCACGCTCTCCACCTACCTGGAATTGTCACAACACCACGCCCGGACCTGCGCCGCGCTGCACATCCATGCGAATACGCTGTACAACCGGCTCGAACGCATGGACGACCTCATCGGCCCCGATTGGAAGGAGCCGGCACGCAGCCTCGACATTCAGCTGGCGCTGCGCCTGAACCGCCTCATAAACACAATTGCCCAACAGCCAGGCGGCCGCGGCGTGTAACTGCCACCACCTTCCACCCCCAGGGCGTCCTGCTCATTCTCGCGGACTCATTCTCGCGGACCGCGTGCGCGGCCTGACCGGATCTATCATGAGCGGATTGCACTCATCTGCGGGTGGCCGCGAGCTGGCCCGCGAACTTGTCGCCAAGCACGCCAGAACCACGTGTGTGCTCATGATGAATGAACATGCCGGGCCTGGTTTCGTGGCCGGGTTACAACAAGCTGGTTACCGCATTCCGCAGGACATCTCCATCTTGGCCCTCGCGTCTTCGCTCGACACCACGATTGATCAACTCGAGAAGAAGGATCAACCGCTTCCACAAGCGTTCATCGGGTGTTCCTGCTCCCCCGGCGCAACCCTATCTAAGGCCCCAGACAGGACCGTGGGGAACTAGTCCGTAGAGAGCTACCCTTTCGTCCCGAGCATTTCTTCAACTGCCTCGCAAGCACCCAGATCATGTTCGGAAGCAATGGGGGCATCGCACGCTACCCGGCGCAATAGTGAGCGGAACAGCTCCCGCTCGTCATCGGCAAGTGCGCCCAGGACCGCACGCTCGGCTTCGGCCACGCGCTGCTGCAGATCAGCCAGTACCGCAAGCCCAGAATCCGTCGCCACCACTATGCGGGCACGGCGATCGGCGGGGTTGAGTTGACGCTCCACCAAGCCGGCCTTCACAAAGTCATCCACCAGATACGTCATGACGGTTCGGTCAATTCCCAGATGTTGGGCAAGCGCCAATTGATTGGGCTGCTCGCCGCTAACAACGGCCACCAGGACCTGGTAACCCCGCGCCCCATGCGGAAACTCACCCACAGATTCCCCCATGGCAGCGTTTGTGGCGTTTTGGTAGTTCCGCACAAGAACACCCAGCGTCCACCCAAAGTCCTCGTCGGGACTGGTGTGCGGCTGTGCGGCGGTTGCAGTGTTGCTCATGACACCCATCATAACGGACATCTACGCTTTACAACAGATCATATTTGAGTAAGATGATCTGTAGAGCAACACATATTCACGGAGAAGCCCGTGAGCCACCTCGCTGGCACGCTGGCGGGACCGCAGAAATAAGGAGCATTTCGTGGAACTAGGCGTTTACAGCTTTGGTGACGTACATCAAGATCCCGTCACGGGTGCGCAGGTCAGCCCGCAACAGCGCATGGCTGATCTCCTTGAACGCGCCCGGCTGGCCGACGAGGTAGGCCTTGACTACTTTGGGCTCGGCGAACATCATCGCCCCGAGTACGCCATCTCCTCTCCCGTCCCCGTGCTTGCTGCCGCCGCCGCGCAAACCAAGAACATCAAAGTAGGCTCCGCTGTCACGGTCTTGAGCACCGAGGACCCCGTCCGCGTCTACCAGCAGTTCGCCACCTTGGACCTGCTGTCGGGAGGCCGCGCGGAACTGACAGCGGGGCGTGGCTCCTTTATTGAGTCCTACCCGCTCTTCGGCGCCGACTTGAACGATTACGAGGAACTTTACGAAGAGAAGATCGCCCTATTGCTGGCGCTCAATGAGGCCGGCCGCAAGGAAGAGCCCATCACGTGGAGCGGCAAGTTCCGGCCCGCATTGGAGGACGCCACCATCTATCCTCGTCCCGTCAACAACAATCTGGACATCTGGATCGCCACGGGTGGCACCCCCAGCTCAACAGCACGGGCCGCAGCATTGGGCACCAACGTCATCTACGCACTGCTCGGCGGAGCCGTCAGCAACTTCGCCCGGCACGCGCAGCTCTTCCGGGCCGGAGCCGAGCAAGCCGGGCACGATGCCAAGGCACTCAAGGTGGGGGTCAGCGCCGTCGGACTTGTCAGTAAGAACAATGCCACGGAGACGTTTTACCCGTACTGGCGCCGAGTCATGGAGGACATTGCCCGCGAGCGCGGCTTCACCCCTCCCAACCGCATCAGCTACAACATGCAGACCGCACCGGCCGGCGCCATCTATACAGGTACCCCGGAACAGGTCGCCGAGAAGATCCTGCTCACGCATCAGCACATGGGCCACGACCGCCACATCCTGGAAATGGATTTCGCCTCGGTGCCGCAAACCGACGTCCTGAAGTCCATTGAACTCTTCGGCACCGAGGTCAAGCCCTTGATCGATGCAGAACTCCGCAACACAAAGAAGGTAAGCGCATGAGCCAGCAGTCCCCCGCCCTCCACGATCCGGCAACCACCACCATTGGCATCCTCGGCGCCGGAAAAGTAGGCACCGGCGTTGCCCGGCAGGCCATCAAGGCCGGCTACCGTGTGCTGATTGCCGCCTCCGGGGACCCGAAAAAGATCGACTTGATCGTCTCTGTCATGGCTCCCGGCGCCATCGCCGTCTCAGCGCAGGACGCCATGGAGCTCTCCGATTTGGTGGTGCTTTCGGTGCCGCTGCACAAATTCCGCACGCTGGATCCGGCCGCTCTTGCCGGCAAGCACGTCCTGGACACCATGAACTATTGGCGCGACACCAACGGCGATATGCCAGAGCTGGCCGAGGCGCGCTCCAGCTCGGAAATGGTGCACGCCCATCTTCCCGGCGCCCGGCTCGCGAAATCGCTGAACCACATTGGCTACCACGAGCTGGAGTTGGATGCCCGTGACGCCGGAGCCGCTGATCGCCGCGCGCTGGCCGTTGCCTCGGACGATCCCGAGACTCGCGCTATGGTGCTGAACTTCGTGGAGCACCTGGGGTTTGACGCGGTCGACGCCGGTCACCTCGCCCAAGGCGCTGCATTCGAACCGGACACCCCCATCTTCACCGGCACCTACGATGAGGCTGGGTTGCAGGCAGAACTTCTGGCACATGCCGCTACTGCACAAGCTGAGCTCAGCCCCGTCGCCTAGACGCCTTGACGCTTTGAAGCCTTGAAGCCTTGAAGCCTTGAAGCCTTGAAGCTTAGAGGCATAGGCGGCTATTCCTCTGGACACTTAGGTCTCTGGATCTGAGCCCGACGCTTGCCGGTGCGGTCGATTCCCTATGCTTTATCCTCGATCACGCACCGGCTAGCGCCGTCTGGACCAGCATCTAAATCAGCGCTCACACCTTGGTGATGAAGGTGCGGAACGGTGTCGGGTTACTGAATAGATCTTGGACGGGGCAACGCGCCTCCACGGTGCGGGCCAGTTCGTCATACCGTTCCTGTGTTTCCGGACCGCTGATGTTCACTGCCAGACGGATATCACTGAACCCCGGGCGCACGGTGTCATCCAGACCAAATAGGCCGCGCACGTCCAGATCCCCCTCGGCGTTGATGGTGATGTCATCCACCTGAATGCCGAGCTGCTCGGCGTACAGCCGGTACACCACAACTTGGCAGGAAATGATGGCACCCAACGCGTATTCCACCGGGCTGGCAGCCACGTCGTCGCCGGCCAACGCGGCGGGCTCGTCCACGGTGAATTGGTGCTTTCCGGAGCTGATGCGGGTGGCCACCGAACCCACGCCCACGCCGTCAACTTTGTAGGTCAGCTTTGCGCTATCCGGGTTGGCACCGATCCGCTGCGCCCATGCTGCACCGGCCTCGCCGAGGCGGGCTGAACGGAGGGCTGCGTCATCGATCGACGGGATAAAAGTTGATTCGCTAAGTGTTGCTTCACTCATGGTGGTGTCCTTCGTATGAAGGCGAGTGCGAGGCACTGCGCCATACTTACGCCAACGGCTGGTGTCGAAGGCGTCGAATCCTCACCTGGGGCACCCCACTATGGTTGCGAGGGTTGCCGTTCGACCGGCCAGGGCCGCATGGTCGAAACTCTTGATTCTGACTCTCAGTCTGCCTACCACTGGTCCCCGCGGGCAAGGATTCCGTCACACAGGGCAACATCACGACATCCATCCGTGAGTTATGGCCGTTTAGGGTGCTCTAAACAGCCATAACTCACGGATGAATTCGACATCAGGCTCCGCCGGGACAGGCAGGAGCGGAAGGCAGGTCCAGCAGCTCCGGAGGGCAGGTCCGTCCACCACCTAGAAGCAACTTAAGATGGATACATGAGCGCAACACTTGTGGCAAAGGACCTTTCCGGCGGCCACGCCCACCGCACCCTGTTCACTGGTCTCTCCTTCACGGTGGCCCCCGGCGACGTCATTGGCGTAGTCGGCGCCAACGGAGCCGGAAAATCAACACTTTTGAGCCTCCTCGCCGGCGCTGCAACCCCGCAAGGCGGCACCGTGAGCACAGCACCGCAGGACGCCTTCGTCGGATGGTTGTCGCAGGAGCATGAGCGACTCGACGGCGAGAGTATCGCCGCGTACATTGGCCGGCGCACCGGCTGCACCGCCGCCACTGAAGCCATGGAATCCTCCGCCGAAGCCCTGGGTTCCGGCAATTCCGCCGACGACGACCGCTACGCCACAGCTCTGGATCACTGGCTGGCGTGCGGCGCCGCAGACCTCGATGAGCGCATCCCAGCCACCCTGGCCGAGCTCGGTCTGGATGTTGGCCCCGAGGCCGCCATGACAGGGCTTTCTGGCGGGCAGGCCGCGCGCGTTGCCCTGGCCGCGCTCCTGTTGAGCCGCTTCGACATCGTGCTACTAGATGAGCCCACCAACGATCTGGATCTGGCCGGGCTGGCCCGGCTCGAGGAGTTCGTGAAGGGACTGCGTGGCGGGGTGGTGCTGGTGTCCCACGATCGTGAGTTCCTGGCTCGCACCATCACCTCCGTGGTGGAGCTGGATCTGGCACAGAACAAGGTGGGCGTGTACGACGGCGGCTACGATTCCTTCCTCGAGGAACGCGCCATCGCCAAACGCCACGCCCGGGAGGCCTATGACGAGTTCGCCGACAAAAAGGCTGACCTCGTGGGACGGGCCCGTGTACAGCGCGAATGGAGCTCCCAGGGCGTGCGCAACGCCATGAAAAAGAGCCCCGACAATGACAAGATTCGGCGCAAGGCGGCCAGCGAATCCAGCGAGAAGCAGGCGCAGAAGGTGCGGCAGATGGAGTCCAGGATCGCCCGTCTGGACGAAGTTGAGGAGCCACGCAAGGAATGGGCGTTGCAGTTCAGCATTGGCGCAGCCCCGCGCTCCAGCACCGTAGTTTCCACCCTGAACGAAGCTGTAGTCCGGCAGGGGGATTTCACGCTCGGCCCGGTCTCGGCGCAGGTCAACGCCGGTGAACGCATTGGCATCACCGGCCCCAATGGTGCCGGGAAGTCCACCCTTTTGCGGTTGCTGCTGGGCCGCACTACCCCGGACGACGGCGTCGCCTCCTTGGGTGCTAACGTGGCCATCGGTGAGATTGATCAGGCCCGCAGCCAATTCCCGGAAGCCGCTCCCTTGGGGGATGCGTTTGAGGCTCTGGTGCCGGAGCTGAATCAAGCCGAGGTGCGCACACTGCTGGCCAAATTCGGCCTCAAGGCCGATCAGGTGACCAGCCCGGTGGGCGCCCTTTCCCCCGGCGAACGCACCCGCGCCTCACTGGCGTTGCTGCAGGCCCGCGGTGTGAATGTACTGGTACTCGACGAACCCACCAACCATCTTGACCTGCCCGCCATCGAGCAGCTGGAAGAGGCTCTGGAAAGCTACGAAGGCACGCTGCTGCTGGTAACCCACGACCGCCGACTGCTGGAAAATGTTCGGCTGGACGCCCGCTGGGCCGTTTCCGGAGGGCAGCTCACGGAGCTGTAATGAGCTATTCAGCCAACCCACCCCATTCAACGCATTAGCGCAGCTTATCGATCTGACCATTTTGACTTACGTTCTCTAAAATGTTGCAATGGGTAACAGGTTTGCTGCTTCTTGGATCTGCGGCAAGCTGCTGATCGAATCCTGGTGCCACTTGCACCACCCCGGTCCCGGACATCGCCCCTGCGCTTGATTTTCCGTGGACCACCAGCGCTTACCCGGCTGGTTTTTGCCGCAGTCATATCTGCCGCCGCGCTCCCTGCGCATTATTGCCCCGCTTGGAGGCGCTGACGAATCGTCCGCTTCCGCACTATCGCCGCGGGCATGGATTCGAAGCGTCATGTTCACAACGACATAGTCGATCCAAATGATGAGGAGAACAGCATGACATTGCGAGTCGGAATCATTGGCGCAGGCCCCAGCGGCATGGCCCAGTTGCGAGCCTTTGAATCAGCACGCCAAAACGGTGCGGATATCCCAGAGATCATGTGCTTTGAAAAGCAGTCCGATTGGGGCGGCCAGTGGAACAGCAGCTGGCGAATTGGCTTGGATGGCCACGGCGAGCCCGTGCACTCCAGTATGTACCGCCACCTGTGGTCCAACGGGCCCAAGGAATGCCTGGAATTTTCCGACTACTCCTTCGATGAGCACTTTGGCCGTGCCATCTCGTCCTTCCCTCCCCGCGAAGTCCTCTTTGACTACATCAAGGGCCGCGTGGAAAAGTCCGATGTGCGCAAGTACGTGCAGTTCAATACCGTGGCACGCCACACCAGCTACAACGAAGCCACGCAAGAATTTACCCTGACTGTTGAAGATCTGACCACAGGCACAACCACGGACCACATCTTTGACAAGCTCGTGGTTTCCACCGGCCACTTCTCCACCCCGACCGTCCCCGAGTTTGACGGCATCAACAGCTTCCCAGGAGAGGTCCTGCACGCCCACGATTTCCGCGGCGCCGAGCGTTTTGCCGGCAAAAACCTGCTCCTGATCGGCAGCAGTTACTCCGCTGAAGACATTGGCATGCAGGCCCACAAAATGGGCGCAGCATCCATCACCTTCAGCTACCGTTCAGGCCCCATGGGCTTCGACTGGCCTGAGAACACGGTAGAGCGCCCACTGGTCACCCGCTTCGATGGCCGCACCGCCCACTTCTTAGACGGCACCCAAGGTGAGTTTGACGCCGTCGTACTGTGCACCGGCTACCAGCACAAGTATCCGTTCCTGCCCAGCGAACTGAGCTTGAAGTCCAAGAACGTGCTCTACCCGAGCAATCTGTACAAGGGCGTGGTGTGGCAAGGGAACACCAACCTGTTCTACCTGGGCGCACAGGATCAGTACTACACGTTCAACATGTTTGACGCGCAGGCCTGGTTTGCCCGCGATGTCATGACAGGCGCTATTGCGCTCCCCTCACCGGAAGTACGCGAGGCCGATATTCAGCTCTGGCTCGAGCGCCAGGCCGCACTACCGGACCACAACGCCGAAGCTGATTTCCAGTCGGACTACCTGCGCGAGCTCATTGACGCTACCGACTACCCGCCGTTTGACCTGAACGCAGTTTCGCAGCTCTTCAAGGACTGGATGGGCCACAAGGAAACCGACATCCTCGGCTACCGCGACATGGTTCACCGCTCCGTTGTCACCGGCACCATGGCCACCAAACACCACACCCGGTGGATCAACGCCATGGACGATTCACTGGAACGCTACCTCAACGGCCCCTCACAGGACGTGGACACCGCCACCTTGGCTGCGCTCACCAGCGAGGACCAGATCTCCCGCAAGTAGCCTCCTCCCCCGGAACGCTATCGCAGCAACCCTTCGTGTCAGCCTTGGGTGAGAGAGTTTTTCTCATTCAGGGTTGGTTGGGCAGGAGGAGTTAATTGTTCATGGATATTCCGCAGCGGCCATCACGGCAGTCCCATTTCTTGCCATCGGAGCGGTGGGCTTTGTTG
>NZ_JBFBLV010000007.1:0-160920 GCF_040686835.1 Specibacter sp. NPDC078692 | reverse complement strand
GTGCTGCGCAAGGGCCGCGGGGTAGTTTGTGTCTGGAATACGGGACTGACGCAGGGTTTGAACTGTGGCATTTACGTCAAACGGCGGCATTTTTGCTGTCTCACAGCAGTGGCGACGTTTTTGCCTTGGTCCGGCGGCGACGGTATCGGTGGCGGGGTCATTGCCGCCGCAGCCGCGGGAGTTATCCACAGGCCACCAGATGCCACTGTTTTGCGCCGTCAATGCGTGGAAGCCTTGATCGCATGAAGAAGCCCAAGCTCATCCGGTCAGCAGAGTATGACCATCTTGGCCAGGACCGCCGCAAGTTGGCTACCTTGCAACGGAAAGGCCTGCTGGTTCGAGTGCGGCGCGGCATTTACATGGATGACGCTGAATGGAGAACGCTCTCCGGACGAGAACGGTACGGGTTGCGTGTCCTGACATTCGGGCAGCAGACGGAGCAAGAGCCTGTGTTCTGTCATGCCACGGCGGCTCTTTTGTGGGGATTGTGGATTGTCGGCACGCCGCAAAGGATTCATACCCGAACCGAAGTAACAACCAGCGGGCGAAGCTCGACTGGGGTCACCAGACATATTGGCTCCTACACGGAAAGTGTTCAACGCTGTGGCCCTTTCCTTGTCACTGACAAGCTCAGCACCACAATGCAGCTCATCGACACCCTGGCCTTCCCCTATGCCGTTGCCGTGTGTGATTCGAGCCTTCGGGCGCCGGGAAACTCATGGAATCGGAACCTATTTACGCCTCCGGAATCGGACCCGTTCCAGCACTGGCCGGCGTGGGAACCCGAAGTGCCGCAGGGCCTGCCGTTGACGGTGGCTCAATTGCGGGCAGCAGCAGCTTCGCTGCCCAGTAGGGCGGCACAAGTCCGGGCATTGAAGGTCATTGAGTTCTCCTCAGCCTTGTCAGGATCGGCCGGGGAATCGCTGAGCCGGGTGAAGATGTTCCGGCTGGGATTCCCCGCACCGGTTTTGCAGGAGACGTTTGAGCTCCGAGATGGAAAGAAGGCAAAGACCGACTTCTGGTTCAAGGAGAAACGGATTGTGGGGGAGTTCGACGGCCTGGGGAAATACCTCCGAGCCAACTGGAGCGGCGGGCTTTCCCTTCCTGACCGGATCATTGCCGAAAAGCGGCGAGAAAACCAGATCCGGGCTCAAGGTGTGGGCTTTGCCAGATGGGACTGGCAGGAACTCATGGACACGGAGACGTTTGCGAGCATTTTGCGTCAAGCGGGGCTGCGGCAAAGCGGACTAATGACGGGGCCTTGGGGTAAGTCGCGAAAAATGCCATAGTTTGACGTGGATGCCATAGCTCAAACCCTGGCATCCACGTCAAACCATGGCATTTGTTGGAGTACTGCGTGGATTAGGCCCGAGGCGCCGAAGCCGTGGCGATCAGTGCGTTGGAGTTCATCTCACTAACCGGGCCCACGGACGCCATAAAGTCACGCCGAACGCGGGCGATCGCCTCCGGATCGCGGGGGAGCAAAGTACGCCAACCACTGCCCATGACCAGGTTCCACGCCATAGCGTCATCGACGGTGAGGGTCAGGGGGTGCTGCGTGACGGAGATGTCTTCCAGACCCCGTTGGCCAAGCCATGCGGTGAACTTTTCAACGGAATCTACCCGGCCCATGTTCTGGTTTGGCAGCGGTTCAACACCAGCCAACCGTGGGCGTTCCTTGATAGCGGCAGCGAGAATAAGCCCGGCGAAGGGTTCCAACGCACCGTCAACCCAGGTGCTCATGACGATTCGCCCGCCCGGGCGCAGCATGGAGACGAGGTGTTCCACCCCTGCTTCCATATCGGCGAAGAAGAACATGCTGTAGGAGCACAGCACGGCATCGAAGGTGCGGTGGCCGCGCCATTGCGTGACGTCGGCTTCGGTGAGGGTGGTGTTGAGGATGCCGCGTTCGCCGAGGTTCGCCGCCGCGATGCGCAGCAACCCGGTGGAGAGGTCCACGCCGTCGACCGTTCCGGACGGGCCCACAGCCAAGGCGGCGGGAAGAGTTGCCGCACCCGTTCCACAGCAGGCATCCAGAATCTTTTCGCCGGGCTGCAGCACAGCGGCCTCAACCACGTCGCGGCCCATGGGGTCCCAGAGCTTGTCCGCCCAGGCCTCAAATTGCAGGGCGCCGTCAGTGAACGCCAGACCAGGATCGCGAGCGGACATGCATACCTCCAGTTGATCAGTTGATGATGCAGTAGATGATGTGTGGCCGTCACAGAACCGGCAACAAGAAGACTAGGCCTGGATTTGCGCTCCGGCAAAGCCATTTTGGCGCCATGCCTCAAAGACGGCAATGGAGGCTGCATTGGCCAGATTCAGGGATCGCAGCGCCGGCAGCATGGGCAGGCGGACCCGGGCAGTGATGTGGGGATCAACCTTGACGTCCTCGGGTAGGCCGTCGGATTCCCGGCCGAACATCAGCACGTCACCGGGCTGGTAAGCGATGTCCGTGTAGGCGGCTTCACCGTCCGAGGTAAAGGCGAAGACACGTTCCGGGGCCAGCGCTGTCCAGGCCGCCTCAAGGGTTTTGTGGACCGTGACCACAGCTAGATCGTGGTAATCGAGCCCGGCCCGGCGCAGCTTGGCGTCAGAAAAGTCAAAGCCCAGAGGCTCCACCAGGTGCAGCTCGGCGCCTGTGATGGCCGCCAATCGAATGGCGTTGCCGGTGTTGCCGGGGATCTCGGGCGTCAGGAATAGGATGCGAAACACGTCTTTTATACTACCGCCCGCTGCAGCTGTGCCCTGACCCGCGGCAACAACCCGGGTTGATGGGTTTGCGAGCTAGTACATGCCGCCGAGGAGGCGGTCCAGAACGCTCAGGTCCACCACATTAGGGGACGGTCCGGAGGCCAGAAACTGTTTGACCTCGCGCACAAACCGGGCAGCATTGGCGGCGTTGACCGTATTTGAGCCGTCGGGCTCGGTGCCGCGTGCGTAGTCGATGACCGGTTCAAAGAGGTTTCCCGTGTTGCTGTGTACACAGACCCAGGCCGTGACATTGCACTCCGGGAACAGCTCTTGGAAGTGGCGCGTGGCGGGGATGAGCTGAGGTGGCGCTGCTACCTTGCTGCCGTGGACCAACATGTTGCCATCCCAGCGGAAGGCGCCATCAGGGACCAGCATGGAACCGATGATGGCGATCCGGTACCCGGAAACCAGAACGTGGTCTAAATAGCCGTTGCTGCGCGGCGACGTCAAACCGTTGACAAGCCGAGCTGCAGGAATGCTCGGCTGAACCTGTTGCATGATGAGCTGAGCGGTCCGAGCCTCGCGGGCCAAACGTGACGCGGCACCAAAAACGCCGCGCTTTCGGGGTGCACCATGAACGGGCTGGGCAGCGGTGGGACGTGGCAGCAACGGGGATTCACCCGGTGCCAGATCTTCATAAGCGGGCACATAAATGGCCGGATCGCCGGCAGTGTTGCGCTGTTCTTGGGTGCGGCGCGTGCTGAATCCGCTGAAGCCGCCGGAGTCTGAGCCCGAACCAGATCCCGAACCAGAGCCCGAACCTGAGCCCGAACCTGAGCCCGAACCAGCATCTGGACGAGACCCGGCGCCGGATGGACTACGTCCGGCCCCATAGGACCAGGCCCCATGAGAACCGGCGCCGTAAGATTTGTCGTACTTCTGCCGTTTGGCAGGATCCGCCAAGATCTCGTACGCCTCTGTGATTCGCCGGAACAAGGCAGGGTCACCGCCGCGATCCGGGTGGGCTATCCGCGCGGCTTTCCGGTAGGCGATTTTTACCTCGCGTTCGGTGGCGGTGCGAGAGAGTCCCAAGACTTGGTAATGCGTGAGAAATTTCTCGCCCACTGGTGGCCTTTCGATAGCCCGGCTGTGCCAAGGAATCATTCTAGCTGCAGGCGCTGGAGATAAAGTCAGGACCCAAAATCAAACCATGGTACAAAATAGACCACATCAACAAACAACATAGCCACGCGACATAAATTCTGTGCCGGAGCCGGGCGCTGACATACTGACTCTTGCCATGACCACTTTCCCAGCCCCCGCGGCGTACACCGTCCTGAACATCACTGTGGCCGTCAATCCGCGCGCAGCCTTTGGCGGCAACCGCAAAAAGTCCCCCGGCAACACGGGCGACATGGTCGTGGCGCGGCTGCGGGAGGCCGGCCATCACGTGACGGTCTTGCGTCGCCGGGACTACGCGGCCCTGCAGGAAGCGGTTGACGCCGAAATCGCAGCCGGCACGCACGCCCTCGTGGTGGTCGGTGGCGACGGTATGGTCCATCTGGCCGCCAACGCGCTGGCACACACGAGCATCCCGCTGGGCATTATCCCCGCTGGCACCGGCAACGACGCCGCCCGCGGTCTGGGCCTTGACCACCAAGACGCGAGCGCCGCCGTGGAACATTTCATCCAGCGATGCCAGCAGCCGCCGCGCACCGTGGACCTGGGCCGGATCGGTCGTGACGGTCAGGATCCGGTGTGGTTTATGGGCGCGTTCTCGGCCGGGTTCGACGCGCTGGTCAATGAGCGGGCCAACGGTTGGCGCTGGCCGCACGGGCCCATGCGCTACAACCTGGCGATCCTGCGCGAACTGGCCTTCCTGAAGCCGCTGAACTACGCGGTGCGGGTGGATGGTGTGGTGCGCCAGCAGCCGGCCCTGTTGATTGCGGTCTCGAACGGGATCTCTTTTGGCGGCGGCATGAAGATCACCCCGGATGCCGAGTACGACGACGGATGGCTGGATTTGTTTGTTGTCTCGCCTGTGCCTCGGCGGACTTTTTTGCGTATTTTTCCGCTCGTGTTCTCCGGGCGGCACACGGACCATCCCGCTGTTTCGATCGAGCGGGTGCGCGAGGTGGTTTTCAATGCACCGACTTTGGTGGCCTATGCCGACGGCGAGCGGATGGGTGCGCTGCCGGCGCTGGTGAGCGTGGATCCGGGCGCATTGCAGCTGTGGGTGTAATTAATGCTGAGCTGGACGGAGGTGTCAGGCACAGTCCCTTCAAGCGCAGTCCCTTCAAGCGCACGGCAAGAGCCGTGGTCGGTACAGTGGATGCTGTGAACTTTAGAGTTGGAACGTGGAAGATGGTTGCCGTGGCCACCGTACTGGCGGCTACCTTGAGCGGCTGCACGATTGCCATCCCCGAGGCACCGTCCCCAGCTAGCGAATCTGTGAGTTCGGCTCCGCCCAGCTACGCGGCACCAACCGTAGTGGCTGGGCACGACGCGGCCGCCGTGGCTGCTGCGCCCATGACCTTTGCTGCCGGCAACACGCTTCAGGCTGGTGTTCCGGTCGGTTTCAGTGACGCCCTGGGCCAGCCGAGCGAAGGAACGCTTGGCACACCTGGTCCGCCCGAATGGACATTGCTCAAGAACAACGTGGCCGGGCAGACGCAGTACAGCAACGCCGCCGGTTGTCAGCTGGCGCACTGGACCACCACCAACCAAGGTCCGCTCATTGCCGAGGGCGATGACAAGAGCTCCACGAGCAATCTGATGAAGTACCTGATTCCCTCCGTGACGGAATCGGCGCTGAGCGAAGCTACGCTGCCGTGGGTGGAAGAGGCTGGCAAGAAGGGGCAGAGCATCTCTTTCCTGAGCTTCACCCGCAAGGCCAGTAAAGACGTCAAAGCCAGTATCATGTGGGCTCGAATGCTGGGCACCGCCGATACCGGCTTAGTGGTGACATTGGCCTGTCCCACCGACGCGCTGCTGACCGACACAACAGCTAAGGTCATGACGAAATTGTCGGTGGCACCGCCGTCGAACTAGACCTGCGCGAACTAGTCCTGGTGGGCTTGGACTGTTCGATTTGGCCCGGAAATGTTATTCCACGGGGCGAACGTAACGTAAGAACAGCATGGATTCCGCTTTCAGTATCCGGGTCAGTTCCATGGTGCGGGCCACATCGGCTGCGGCGGAGACTCCACCAGCAGGGACGCCACCGGCCGAGCCTGCCGCAGGGCCAGCGTCAGGTGTGCCCTTGGCAATCCGCCCGGCCGTCCCGCCCACCAGCAGCGGGGACACCGTCAGGTTGAGTTCATCCACCCGGTTAGCCGCGGCGAAACTTCCCAGCAGCGTGGGCCCGCCTTCTGAGCGAATATTTTTGTATCCGCGGGCCGAAAGTTCGGCAATGATCCGATCCACATCCAGGGAGTCTTCCCCAACATTGACCACATCGGCCACCTCAGACAACGCTTCCCGGCGCTCTTGCGGTGCAGAGGCAAGGGTGAAGATCAGCGGCCGCACCGGGGCCTGTGTGAACACTTCGAGCTCGGCTTCCAGATTCAACGAGCCGGACACGATCGCCAGCGGTGGGTGCTCCGACAACCAGTTTTCGGCACGCCACGCCTGAGCGCCCTTGCTCAGCAGGTCCCCGCCATAGCCTTCGGAGCGGACGGTTTGGGCGCCCACCAAGATGACGTCGGCGGTTTGCCGCAACAGGGCGAATACGCGCTGGTCCCAGGCGTTGCCGAGCTGCCCGGATACTCCGTCCAAGGATGCCGCGCCGTCAATGCTGGCGATGAAGTTGAAGCTGACCCAAGGCTTGGTGCTGAGCCGGTTTTCCGGTGGGGCGGCCAGAATCTCGTGATCCAAGGCGGCACCTGAGAGCAAGGTGGCGTCGGGGAAGATCCGCTCCATCATGGGTTACTTTTTCCGTTCTGACTTTTCCGTTCTGGGTGAGCGGGTTCATTGACCTCACCCATATTGTGCTTGAGGTACGCCGGTTCCCGCCACCCCATGACGGTCTCTGTCATGCGGATGGCGGAGTTGGCGGCGGCCACGTTGTGCATGCGCAATACCCGGGCTCCGCCCAGAATGCAGATCACGCCGGTGGCGATGGAGCCCTCCAACCGGTCTTCCTTTCTCTGGTTCAGTGATTCACCAATGAAGTCCTTGTTGGACACGGCAGCCAGAGTAGGGAACCCCAGGGCCGCAATCTCATTGAAACGGCGCGTGATGGCCAGAGTGTGGAGCGTGTTCTTATTCAGATCGTGCCCCGGATCAATGATGATTTTCTCCGCCGGAACACCCAACGACAACGCCAGTTCAACTTTCTCGGACAAGAAGGCAGCTACCTCGGTGACCACATCGTCATAGTGCGGGCGCGGATAGATAGTACGCGGGGCAGCCAAGGAATGGGTGATGATCAGATGTGCTCCGGACTCCGCCACCACCGAGGCGAGATCGGGATTGGACAGCCCCGTAGTGTCGTTGATGACATGGGCCCCGGCGGCAATGCTGCGGGCGGCCACCTCGGGTAGGAACGTGTCCACGGAAATGATGACGTTGCTGGCTGCGGTTACGGCGGCTATCACCGGAACCACGCGTTCGGCTTCCTCTTCGGCGCTCAGCGCTGGCCCCGGGGCAAAGGGGACACCGCCAATATCAACCCAATCGGCGCCGTCGTCCACGGCAGTGAGCGAGGCCGCGACTGCCGCCTCCAGCGCGAAGGTGCTTCCGCCGTCGTAAAAGGAATCCGGGGTTCGGTTCACGATCGCCATGAGCGCAACCTGCCTGCTGAAATCCAGGGCTTGAGGGCCAAAATGGTGGATCGGATGCAGCAACGGCGGAGTGTAAAACGGCGCAGCGGTGGCAAGGGGCGCAGTGGACGTGGCAGGAGTGCTCATAGTCTCCATCAAAGCCTCTCGAACGGGGTTTGTGGGTCAGCCAGTGCGGCCGTGTCGACGGTGCGCCGGGAGGAAATGAGGTCCTTGATGGCATCTTGGACATCCCAGATGTTCACGTTCATGCCCGCCACCACACGGCCGTCGAGCACCCAGAAGGCAATGAATTCGCGCTTCGCTAGATCGCCCCGGATTACCAGTTCGGCGTCTTTGGTGAGCGCGCCGAAGCCGGAATACTCCATCCCCAGGTCAAATTGGTCAGTGTAGAAGTAGGGGATGTCATCGAGTGCGGCGTCCTTGCCCAGCATGGATTTCGCCGCCACCTTGCCGCTGGCGATCGCGTTGGCCCAGTGTTCGGATCGGGCGTGCGTACCGGTCACGGGGTGCAGGGCGTTGGCCACATCGCCGGCGGCAAACACGTCCGGGGCGGAGGTCCGCAGCGCGGAGTCCACCTCAATACCGTTGTTGATGGTGAGTCCGGCATCCTGTGCGAGGGCAATATTGGGGACCACGCCGACGGCCACAATCACCACTTCGGCCGGGATCGTGACGCCTGTGGTGGTCAGCACGGAGCTCACATGCCCGTCGGTTCCCAGAATTTCGGCGGCGCTGGCTGGCAGCTCAAAACGCACGCCCGCTTCCTTGTGCCGGTCGGTGAACACCGTGCCCAGCTGCGTGCCGATCGCCGCGGACAGCGGCACCTCCTCGAGCCCCATGAGTGCCACCTTGTTGCCGAGCTCGGTGGCCGTGGCGGCAATTTCCATGCCAATCCAGCCCGATCCGATCAGCGCCACGTTCTTGCCGCCGCCGGTGAACAGCTCCTTCAGGGCAACGCTGTCGGCCTTGGTCCGGAACGTGTACACGCCTTCAAGGTCGACGCCGGGAAAAGGGATCCGGCGCGGGGCGGCACCTGTTGCTAAAAGCACCTTGGTATACGGGAGCGTGGTTCCGTTGGCCAAGGTAACAGTGTGGGACTGCGGGCTCAGGGCCGTTGCCGCAATCCCGGTCATGAGGGTCACGTTGTTCTCGGGATACCAGGTGGCGGGCAAGGGCAGCAGAGCATCCTCACCCTCTTTGCCAGCAAGAAATCCCTTGGACAGCGGCGGGCGCTGGTAAGGGATCTCCGCCTCGTCGGCCACGATGGTGACCGGCCCATCCCAGCCTTCCTTGCGCAAGGTTTCTGCTGCGGTGGCTGCCGTGAGACCGCCGCCGATGATGATTATGCCTGGCTCTTGCTCTTGGGTGGATGCGGCGGGAACGGCGGGGCTGGGGGTCTGGCTCATGGTCGAAACTCTTTTCCGGTGGAAAATCCTAATGTTTCTGCTGTGGTGGCTGGGGCTGGCTGCGGTTGATTCAGCGGAGGTGTTCGCCGACTGGGTGAGTCAGATGTCAGTGCGGGAACTGGAGTCGCAAGGGTCCGTCGTCGTTCAAGAGGCCAGTAAAGACAGAGGTGCGGGTCAGGGTTCCTGCCGTCTGGACGCCGCGCAGGGACATGCACATGTGTTCAGCTTCCAAGACTACGCCGACCCCGCGTGGGGCCAAGGTGTTCTCGAGCCAGTCGGCGATCTGCTGGGTGAGGCGTTCTTGGACTTGCAGATCGCGGGAGAAGAGTTCCACACCGCGGGCCAGTTTCGATAGGCCGAACAGGCGCTCGCCGGGGAGATAGCCCACGTGGGCCACGCCGCGGAAGGGCAGTAAATGGTGCTGACAGAGGGAATGGAAGGGGATGTCTTTGACCAGAACTAGGCCTTGGTAGCCTTCGTCGTTGGGGAACGTGGTCCAGGTGGTTTCGCGTGGGGTGAGCATTTCGGCATAGGCGGCGGCCACCCGGCGGGGGGTATCGAGCAGGTGAGGTTCGGTCTCGTCGCGGCCCAGCGCTCGCAGGAATTCGGCAATGGCGGCCTGCGCTCGAGGGAGATCAATGCCAGCTGCGGCAGACAATTCTGGGTCTTCAAAAGCGAGGAGGTCCGGGAGGGACGCACTGGTGATGGACATATCCAACCCTTTCTAAATCTTGTATTATTGACTTTAGAAGCGCAGACTCAAAGCGTCAAGCCATTCGACATATTCCGCAAACTGCCCGCCTTATGGGGGCGGGCAGGGCGGCACGATCATGAGGGGAGAGGGCCAGCGGCCATGAATCCATCCGAGCAGGAATCGCTAGTGGGATCGACAGCGTCTCCGGCGTCTGTGCAACGAGCAGATGCCGCCGAACTCCCCATGGGCCAGGAACAGCGCCTACGGGCTGTGGCGTCACTGGGGGATCCGGTGCGTAAGAAACTCTTTGAGCTGGTCCGTGATGCTGGCGCGCCGATGAGTCGCGACGAGTGCGCGGAGGCGCTCGGCTTGCCTAAGAGCACCATCCGCGTCCATCTGGATCGCTTGGTGGATGAGTCCTTGTTGCGTGTGGAATTCCGCAAGATGGGGGAGCGGACCGGCCCCGGTTCTGGCCGGCCCAGCAAGCTATATGCCGTGGCCCGCCGCGAAGTGAGCGCTTCCGTCCCGCCACGCCACTACGATCTTGCCGCGAGTCTGCTGGCCGCCGGGGTGCAGCGATCCATCGACACCGGAGGAGGAATTGAAGCATCCCTCGCCGAGGTGGCCCGCGAAGAAGGGTTACGTATGGGGCAGGAGGCAGGAAATATCCACACGCTGCTGGCGGAGAACGGCTACAGCCCCGAGCCCGACGGCGACGGCGGCACCATCATGGCCAACTGCCCTTTCCATCGGCTGTCGCAGGATCATCAAGGGGTGGTGTGCTCGCTCAATGGCGCGCTGCTCGGTGGGGCCCTTGAGGGGTGCGGCGATGACCGCCATGCGCTAGCTCCTGATCAGGAGATCTCGCACTGCTGCGCCCGGCTGGTGCCGAAGACACCTTAAGTAAGACCGAAACAGCTTTGGCGGCCACCCCTAGGATGACCGCCAAGGCTGAAGGATGCGTACTGGGACTGGTGCTGTTAGCGGACTGCTCGCAAAGCGTCCACGATGCCTTCGCCGTAGTAGCTGTTGTTGGCTGCCGGACCCACACATTCTGCGCCGGTGGGTGTCGCGGACGGCTTACAGGACTGATCTTGTGCCTGCGAGCGCAGCGCAGCGATCATCTTACTCGGCGTCCATCCCGGGTGCTCGGACTTCATCAGGGCCAGGACGCCGGCAACCTGGGGTGAGGCCATGGAGGTGCCGCTCAAGAGGCCGTACTTATTGTCCGGCAACGTGGAGAGGATGCGTGAGCCGGGAGCTGCAACATCAATAACGTTCAGGCCACGGTTCGAGAAGGATGAGAGCTTTGCTGCCTGATCCGTGGAGGCCACGGTCACCACCCCGTCGAGTTCAGTGGGAATGTCTTTGCAGTCATTATTGATCTGCCGGTGAGTGCCGGAAATGTCATTGGGGCTCACATCGTCGGTGGTCTTGTTAGCCAGATCGTAAGAGGCATTGCCAGCAGCTGCCGCATGAACCACGCCTTGCTTCGTGGACCACGCAACGGCTTTCTCCACGGCGTCTAGGACAGCCTTTTGATCGGGCTGGTCACCACACCAGAACTGCATCGGGTCAACGTAGTAGCTGTTGTTGGTGACGTCCATGCCCTTCATCCCTGCCCACATGAAACCGCAGATGGCGTATTCGGGGTAGATAGATCCGGCGTCGTTGACCACCTTGACGGAGGCCATGCGTACGTTCGGGGCCACACCTGTAATGCCAATCCCGTTACGGGGTGCACCAATGATGCCAGCCACGTGGGTTCCGTGGGACGAGGTGGTGGGGAACCAGCCGGTAGGCGAGGTATCCGGCCGTCCGGCGTCGGTGCAGTTCACTGAGGCGGTCACATCAATATTGGCCTGCAGATCGGGGTGGACCGGGTCGATCCCGCTGTCCAAGACGCCGACCAAAACATCCCGGGAACCATCGGTCATCTGATGAGCTTGGTTGGCCTTGATCTGCGCCTTATCCCACTGTTCGTTTTCACGCGGATCGGCAGTGACGCCGTCGAACGTGGCATCGCCATAGAGGAGGTCCGTGTTGGCCAGCTGCTTGCTGCGCAATTGCGGCAACTGTGGTTGCTGGGCCGTCTGCCACGGGGTGTCAATGCCAGCAGGTGTGCCCTCGGCAACGGTGATGGTGCGGGTTGCGCCAACCGAGACCACATGGGATTTTCCTTGTTTCAGGACGTCAGCACGGAAGCTGGCGCGGTCAGACTGGGCTATCACCACCCCAATTTCCGGCCACTCTTGGACGGTGACGCCGCCAGCAGCCTGAACGGCCCTCGAGGCCTGCTTAGTCTGGCCGCGGTTGGCCGCCTTTGCGTTGACGACGTAGCTCATGAGTTGGCCGTCCGCTGCGGGGAATTCGATGGGTGTTGATGGCGTTTGCGGCGGAGCAGCTACGGCACTGCCTCCGATAAAGGTTGTTGCTGCCATGGTCACGGCGCAGACGGCGGTAGCCGCGGCACGACGGAAGGGGACTTTTTGCATGGATTCAATCCTTCAAGATCATTGTGTGATGTGAAACACCACGATCCTGCCACTGGCTTGCGAATCATGACAAGACGAAATGCAGGGTCCCGCCAAGGACAATCCGAAAGGTTAGTGCCGATTCCACCTTGTAGTTGAAGTGCGTGGCCAGCGCAGTCCGTGCCGTAGAATTGAGACCGTGCCCGTGTATCTAGATCACGCGGCGACCACGCCAATTTCGGCCCCGGCCCTCGCCGCACTCACTTCCGTTATCGCCCGTAGCGGCAATCCGTCCTCCCTGCACGGATCGGGCCGTCGCGCCCGAGCCACCGTGGAAGCGTCCCGCGAAACCATCGCCAAGGCTGCCGGCGCCCACCCCACCGAGGTCATTTTTACCTCCGGCGGCACCGAGGCGGACAACCTCGCCGTGAAGGGCCTGTTTTGGTCCCGCAACGCCGCCGAGCCTGCCCGCAAGCGGATTCTGGTCTCCAGCGTTGAACACGCCGCCATCCAGGACACCGTCGAATGGCTCGAACAGCACGAGGGCGCCGAAGTGGTTTGGCTGCCCGTCGATGAGGACGGCGTGGTGAGTCTTTCTGCCCTGAAAAAGGAACTGGACGACGGCGGAGCAGACTCCGTGGCGCTGGTGACCTGCATGTGGGCCAACAATGAGGTGGGCACCATCGAGCCCATCGCCGAGATCGTTGCGCTCGCCGACAACTACGGCATCCCCGTACATTCGGACGCCGTTCAGGCTTTCGGATCGGTCCCCATCAACTTCAAGGAATCTGGCCTCGCGGCCATGTCCATCAGCGGCCACAAGATCGGCGGCCCCGTTGGGGTGGGGGCGCTGTTGTTGGGCCGCGCTGTGAAACTCATGCCCGTCCAGCACGGTGGGGGACAAGAACGCAGTGTTCGCTCCGGCACCTTGGATACGGCAGGCATCGCTGCCTTCGCCGCGGCCGCCGCAGATGTCACGGCCAACTTGACCGTCGAGAACCCTCGCCTGTCAGGCCTGCGCGATCAGATCATTGCCGCAGTCCGCCAAGCTGTCCCGGAAGCGGTGCTGCGCGGCGTGGACCCGGCCGAAAATCCTGCTGGTCGGCTGCCCGGCAACGCGCACTTCACCTTCCCCGGCTGCGAGGGCGATTCCCTGCTGTTCCTGCTGGACATGGCGGGAATTGAATCCTCCACAGGCTCGGCCTGCACGGCTGGAGTGCCCCGTCCCTCGCACGTTTTGTTGGCCATGGGTCTGGATGAGGACACCGCACGTGGCGCACAACGCTTTAGTTTGGGGCATACATCGGGCCAAGAAGACGTTGACGCTTTCGTGGCCGCGTTGCCCAATGCTCACGCACGCGCAAAACAGGCGGGCATGGCCGGGCATAAATCAAGTATTGAAACGGCAAGCACACGGGCCGCAGGCTGACCCGGTCAAGATCCGGCACCTGCACCACACAGCAACACAGCAACACAAAACAGTAATGAATTGAAAGGTACGTAATGCGAGTATTGGCCGCCATGAGTGGTGGAGTTGACTCCGCCGTCGCCGCAGCACGAGCAGTAGATGCTGGGCACGACGTCGTCGGCGTTCACCTGGCGCTGTCCCGCATGCCCGGAACCCTGCGCACCGGCAGCCGCGGCTGCTGCACCGTGGAGGATTCAAATGACGCTTGGCGGGCCTGCGATCTGCTCGGCATTCCGTACTACGTCTGGGACTTCTCCGAGCGGTTTAAAGAAGATGTGGTCCAGGACTTCATCGACGAATACGCCGCCGGCCGCACCCCCAATCCCTGCATGCGCTGCAACGAGCGGATCAAGTTCGCTGCGCTGCTGGAGAAGGCCATCGCCCTAGGCTTCGACGCCGTCTGCACGGGACACTACGCCAAGGTCATCACCGACGCCGACGGCAACCCGGAGCTGCACCGTGCCGCGGATTGGGCCAAGGACCAGAGCTATGTGCTCGGCGTGCTGACCCATGAGCAGCTCAAGCACTCCATGTTCCCGCTGGCCGATACCCCGTCCAAGGCCGAGGTTCGCGCCGAGGCTGAGGCCCGCGGCCTGTCCGTCGCCAAGAAGCCCGACAGCCACGATATTTGCTTCATCCCCGACGGCGACACCGCCGGCTGGTTGGCCGAGAAGATTGAGATGACCGACGGTGAGATCGTCGACGAAACCGGCGCAAAGGTGGGCGGTCACACCGGCTCCAACCAGTTCACCGTGGGTCAGCGCCGCGGCCTGAAGCTGGGCACCCCGGCTGCCGATGGAAAGCCCCGGTTTGTGCTGGAAATCCGGCCCAAGGAGAACAAGGTCATCGTTGGTCCGCACGCGCTGCTGGCTATCGATTCGATCCAAGGCATCAAGGTTTCCTGGGCTGGCTTGCCCATCGCCGAGGTCGCCACGGGCGAAGAATTCGATTGCTACGCTCAGGTCCGCGCGCACGGCGATCCAGTCCCGGCCCGTGCTTTTGTCACCGAAGAGACGGACGACGCCGGCACTCGCCAGCACCTGAACGTCACCTTGGTCGAGCCGCTGCGCGGCGTGGCCCCCGGACAGACCATCGTGCTGTACCAGGGCTCGCGTGTGTTGGGTCAGGCCACCATCGACACGGCCCGCTCACTGGCCCGCCCCGACCTCCCCTAGGCCAACGCCGCATCACTTTCCGGCCGTTTTTTCCAAACGCCGCATCACTTCCCGGGATCGCGACTAACCATCCCGCCGTTAGGTGATGCGGCGTTTGCGTTTTATGGCCGTAAAGTGATGCGGCGTTTGAGCGGGGGAAGGTTGATTTACCGGCGTGGCTCTTGCGGTACTGGCGTAAACTTCCTTTAAGGTGACTTAGCCCACGGAAGGTTTATAAAATGCCCCCGCATGCAATTCCCAACCCGCTGCAACACTTAGAAAGCGCTCTCAATCAATGCGCTGAAGTTATTAGCGCCATCTCGGCAAATCAGGCGGAATGGCCTACACCATGCGCCGACTGGAATGTACAGGACCTCCTGCACCACCTGGTAGTTCATGACCTGCACAAATACACCCTCATGGCCAGGGGGAACAACGTTGATCCGTTGGCAGCCGACGCTACGGTTGGAGCAGACTGGTCAACACGTTTTACCGACGGTGCTGCCTTACTCATGAGGGCCTGGGCATCAGCTGATCTCAGTACCCAGGTGGCACTGCCTGGAGGCGGCGAAGCCCCTCTACGCAGCCGGATCGGCTTGCAGATTACCGAATTTACCGTTCACGCCTGGGATCTGGTCAAAGCCACGAGCGTCCCCATCATCTTAGATCCCGTATTGGCCGAACAATCCTTGGCCTGGTCCCAGCGCATGCTGAAGATGGAACACCGCGGAGCAGACCGAGGAATCGGCTTGGAGGTCCGGGTTCCCATAGCCTCGGACCCTTACACCCAGCTTGCCGGCTGGTTCGGGCGCAGCCCCTACTTCCGCGCGGGACCACGCGTGGATTCTCTCAGCCAGCCGTAGCCCAGCGCTAGAAGCCAGCCCTAGCGCCCACCCCTGGTAACGCCCCGATTCGAAGTCCGCGCGCCGCGCCGCCGCTCCCTCTGGGGCTTTTTGGCGCTTCTTTGGCGCTTCTACCCTTTGGTAACCTTCTGGTTGCAACTTCGCGATCGATGCAGGGTCGCGCGCGCAAGTCTGGTATTCATTAAGTATCAAATACGTGGGCGCCGTCACACAAAGGTGTGTGGCGGCTCTCCATGCGAAGCACAAGAGAAAGTTTTCTGATGGCTAAGAACAAGTTCGGATTTAGTTCGGTGATCGTCGTTGCAGGCGTCTCCGTCCTCGCCATGACGGCATGTACGGGCCCCGCAGGTGGAGAAAGCACCGGTGGTTCCACAGGTGGACCGGTCGTTGTCGGCACCACCGACAAGACCACTTTCTTGGACCCGGCAGGGTCCTACGACAACGGCTCGTTCATGGTCATGAACCAGATCTACCCGTTTGTCATGAACTCCGAAGCCGGCAGTGCAGACCCCAAGCCGGATATTGCCGAATCGGCAGAGTTCACCTCACCCACTGAATTCACGGTGAAGCTAAAAGCTGGGCTCAAGTGGGCCAACGGCACCGAACTGGATTCCAAGGACGTGAAGTTCTCCTTCGACCGCCAGGTAAAGATCAACGACGTCAACGGACCGGCATCCCTGTTGGGCAACTTGGCCAGTGTTGAAGCTCCGGACGCCACCACCGTGGTGTTCAAGCTCAAGGTGGGCAACGACCAGACCTTCCCCCAGGTGCTGACCAGCCCGGCCGGTCCCATTGTGGATGACAGCGTCTTCAGTGCAGATGCCATCACCCCCGACGAGGACATCATTGCTGGCAAGTCCTACGCCGGACAGTTCACCATTGACTCCTTCAAGAAGAATCAGCTGATCTCCTTCAAGAAGAACCCTGACTACAAGGGCCTGCTGGGCCCGGCCAAGTCTGAAACGGTGACGATCAAGTACTTCGCCGACTCCAACAACTTGAAGCTGGAAGTCCAGAAGGGCAGCATCGACGTTGCCTGGCGCTCCCTCACGGCAACCGATATTGAAAGCCTGAAGGGCGATAAGAACGTCAAGGTTGATGTTGGCCCCGGTGGCGAAATTCGCTACATCGTGTTCAACTTCGACACCATGCCGTTCGGTGCCAAGACAGCTGATGCTGATGCTAAGAAGGCACTGGCCGTGCGCCAGGCTATGGCTGACTCCATTGATCGCGCCAAACTAGCTGATCAGGTTTACAAGGGCACCTACCTGCCCCTGTACTCACCGGTTCCCGCCGGATTTACCGGAGCGATTGAACCGTTGAAGTCAGAATACGGCGATGGCAACGGCGGCCCGGATGTTGACAAGGCCACTAAGGCACTCGCTGACGCCGGTGTAGAGACACCCGTGAAGTTGGACTTGCAGTACAACCCGGATCACTACGGTTCCTCCTCAGGCGATGAGTACGCGGCCATTAAGTCGCAGCTAGAAGCCACCAAGCTCTTCACCGTCAACCTTCAGTCGACTGAGTGGGTTTCCTACGCCAAGCAGCGCACCGAGGACGTTTACCCGATGTACCAGCTGGGTTGGTTCCCGGACTACTCCGATGCTGATAACTACCTGACCCCGTTCTTCAGCGAGAACAACTTCTTGGGCAATCACTACAGCAACCCGGAAGTTCAGAAGATGATCACCGAACAGGTGACCACGAACGATCCGGCCAAGCGCACCAAGCTGATCGAAGAGATTCAGGCCGCTGAGTCCAAGGACCTCTCTACTCTGCCGCTGTTGCAGGGTGCACAGGTTGCAGTCTCCGGTGTCAACGTCAACGGCACCAAGGACACCTTGGATGCTTCATTCAAGTTCCGTCTGGGCGTTCTATCTAAGTAAGGCCGCTTCGGTAGCCACTGGATAAACTCCACAGTGTATGGGGCGGGGACATCTGAAACGGATGCCCCCGCCCTTTTGCACTGATCACACTTTTTGCACAGCATCAAAAGAAACAGGCGCACATGACCGCAATGATTGACCTGCCGGCGGAAGAACCCGCACTGCAGGCCCCCAAGAGTAAAAGGAAAGCGGGCGGCAGCCTAGGCAAATACCTGGCCATCCGCTTTGTTCTGATCTTCCCCACCATCTTCATCCTCGTCTCCATGGTGTTCTTCCTCATGAGACTCACCGGCGATCCCATCACAGCAGCCCTCGGTGGTCGACTCCCCGCGGAGCAACTGGCAATACGCATTCACGAGGCCGGCTACGACAGGCCCCTCTTCGTCCAATACATCGAGTACTTGGGACAGGTCGCCACTGGAAACTTTGGCCGCACCATCTCCGATAACCTGCTGATCTCGGACATGCTGGCCACCTACGGCACAGCAACACTGGAACTGGCTATCAACTCACTCGTCGTGGCCCTGCTGATCGGTATCCCGTTGGGCATGCTCGCCGCCTACAAGCGCGACAAGTGGCAGGACGCCATCGCCCGCGTAGCGGCCATCGCCTTTTACGCCACCCCGGTGTTCTTCGCAGGCCTGATCCTGAAGCTCATCTTCTCCATCTGGCTCGGCTGGTTCCCCGTAGCAGGCCGCGGCACCACCAGCACGGAAATTTTCATGGCCCAGCTGGAATCGCCCTCAGGCATTTACTGGCTCGATGCCCTGCGCAGCGGCAACATGACCGTGTTTTGGGACGTCGCCCAGCACGCCGTTCTGCCAGCTGTGGCCCTCGGGCTACTCACCGCCGGCATCTTCTTGCGATTGGTGCGCACCAACATGATCGGCACCCTGAGCCGAGACTACGTTGAGGCCGGCCGATCCCGCGGTGTCAGCGAATTCCGCCTCATCACCAAGCACGCGTACAAGCCGGCACTGATCCCCATCATCACCGTCATGGGTCTGCAGATCGCACTCCTCCTTGGCGGGGCAGTCCTGACCGAGACCACCTTCGAATGGAAGGGACTCGGCTTCCAGCTGGCTCAATACCTCACCGCGCGCGACTTCGTGGCAGTGCAAGGCATTGTGGTTCTGCTGGCCGTGATCGTGGCCGTCACCAACTTCATCGTGGATGTCATCGCCGCGCTGATCGACCCGAGGGTGAGGTACTAGGCCATGGAGACCAAAAAGTCGCTTTTCAGCCGCTTGCCCGTGATCTCTCAGCTCAAAAAGAGTATGGGACTCCAGCGTGGCATGCTCGTCGCGGGCATCGTCCTGACGCTCATCTTCTTATTGACCGCCGCGTTGGCACCATTGATTTCTCCCTACGGCCCCACCCAGCGATTCGACGCAACTCAGGCACCGCCGTCGTCCGTTCACCTTTGGGGTACGACGGCGGGAGGTTACGATGTCCTGTCCCGCACCATTTGGGGGGCCCAGACTGCGGTCTTCGTGATTGTGATTGCTGTTGCGCTGTCCATTTTCATTGGCGTGATCTTGGGCTTGCTCTCCGGTTACCTGGGTGGCTGGCTGGACCGCATTTTAGTGGTGGTGGCCGATGCCATTTACGCGTTCCCCACGCTGCTGCTGGCCATGGTCATGTCCATTGCTCTCACGCAGGGAAGCTCGGATATGTGGGCGGGTATTTTTGCCGCCGCCATCTCCATCACCGTCGTGTTCATCCCGCAGTACTTCCGTGTGATCCGTGCCGAAACTATCCGCCTCAAAGCCGAACCGTTTGTGGAATCGGCCATCGTGGTGGGCGCCTCCACCGTGCGCATCATGGCCCGGCACATTTTCAAGAACGCCACCCGGACGCTGCCACTGATCTTCACACTGAACGCTTCCGAGGCGATTCTGACTCTGGCCGGACTTGGCTTCTTGGGCTTCGGTATTGAGCCCTCATCGGCGGCGGAATGGGGCTATGACCTCAACCATGCGCAGTCGGATGCTACCGCCGGTATTTGGTGGACCGGGGTGTTCCCGGGTGCGGCCATTGTGCTGACCGTTCTCGGCCTGACCTTGTTGGGCGAGTCCATGAATGACCTCAATGACCCTCGTCTGCGTGGACGTAAGAAGACGAAAAAGAACGCAGCCACGAAGCAAGAGGAGTTGGTGGAAGCATGAGTCGCTCCACAGAAAATGCACCCCACGGTGAAGAGTCGCCGCGGTCCGTGTTGGACATTTCCGATCTCAAGGTCACTTTTGCCACGGATCAGGGCGATGTTCCGGCCGTCAAGGACGTCTCGTTCACCGTGGCACCGGGTGAAATTGTTGCCATCGTGGGGGAGTCCGGATCGGGCAAGACCGTCACGGCTAAGACCATCTTGGGTCTGCTGCCGGAGACTGCCCAGAGCAGCGGCGCCGTGATCATCACGGGTAACGACGTGTTGAGTGTCAGCGCCCAGGAGATGCGTCAGATTCGTGGCCGGGATGTGGCCATGGTGTTCCAGGAACCATCCACGGCACTGAACCCCGTGTACACGGTGGGCTGGCAGATTGCCGAGGGCCTGCGTGCCCACCGTCCTGAGGGAAAGCGTGTGGGCAAGAAGGAAGCTCGCAAGCTGGCCATCGAGGCTTTGGCCAAGGTGGGTATTCCGGAGCCGGAGAAGCGGGTTGACTACTACCCGCACCAGTTCTCCGGAGGTCAGAAGCAGCGCGTGGTGATCGCCGCAGCGCTGGCCCTGAACCCGGGCCTGATCGTGGCCGATGAGCCCACCACGGCACTCGATGTGACGGTACAGGCGGAGATTCTTGAGTTGTTGCGGGATCTACGCGATCGCTACGGCACCTCCATTGTGCTGATCACCCACAACATGGGTGTGGTGGCAGACCTCGCCGACCGCGTGGTGGTCATGTTCCAGGGCGACGTCGTAGAGGAAGCCAGCTCGGCCGTGCTCTTTGACGCACCCAAGCAGGACTACACGAAGGCGTTGCTGGCCGCTGTGCCGCACCTGGGCCGCAACTCGGCGTCGGAAGGTTTCACGGAGCGGGCCTTCCAAGACAAGGAAGTGCTGGTCCGTGCCTCGGATCTGGAAATTGAGTACCCGGGCCGCTTGGGCAGCCCCGCGTTCAGGGCCGTGGACAAGGTCTCCTTCACCATCAGCGCTGGCGAAGTGTTCGGCTTGGTGGGCGAGTCCGGTTCGGGCAAGACCACCATTGGCCGTGCCATTGCCGGGTTGAACCGCACCACGGGTGGTTCGCTGAACGTGCTCGGCTACGAGATGCTCAATTACAAGGAGCGCTCGTTCCGGCCCCTGCGCAAGGACATCGGCTTTGTCTTCCAGGACCCGGCCGCTTCCTTCAACCCGTACCTGAGCATTGGCGAATGTGTTGCCGAGCCGTTGCTCATCCACACCGAGCTCTCCGGCCACGCCGTCACCAAACGTGTTGGCGAGTTGCTGGAGTCGGTGCAGTTGCCCGCAGCCTACGCCAAACGTTTCCCGCATGAGCTCTCCGGTGGGCAGCGTCAGCGAGCATCACTGGCTCGTGGCCTGGCGCTCAAGCCCAAGCTGTTGATCGCCGATGAGCCCACCTCGGCACTGGACGTGTCAGTCCAGGCAAAGGTGCTGGAGCTGTTCCGTGAAATCCAAGCTGAAATGGGTTTCGCGGCCCTGTTCATCAGCCACGACCTCGCCGTCGTGGACATTCTGGCCGAATGGGTCGGCGTGCTCTACAAGGGCAAAATGGTGGAGCAGGGAATTGGCAACCAGGTGATGGGCAATCCGCAGGCCGACTACACCAAGCGCCTGATTGCCTCGCTGCCCGTGCCCAACCCGGCGGAGCAGGCCAAACGTCGCGCCGCCCATCAGGCACTGTTGGCGGCAAAGTAATGTAGCTCTGCGCAGCTGACGTTGCTGAGCTGCACCCTTAAAGTGCGCGTTTAGGCGGTGCCCGGCATGGACAGTGTTTTTGTCCCCGCCGGGCACCGCCTAAACTGTTTCCATGACCGAATCGAGCCACGCAGAGCACTTGTCCGTCGAAGATTTTGACCCGGCCGCCAGCTCCCTGAGCGGAGCCGTGGACCCGGCCATCATGGCGGAGCTGCTGTCCATCCGCTCCAGCATCGACAACTTCGATGCCACCCTCGTGTACCTGCTGGCCGAACGCTTCAAGGCGACCCAACGCGTGGGCATCCTCAAGGCCAAGCACCAGCTTCCCGCGGGCGATCCGGGCCGGGAGAAGGCCCAGATCCACCGCCTGCGTGCCCTCGCCGAGTCCGCCCACCTGGACCCCGCCTTCGCCGAGAAGTTCCTGAACTTCATCATCAGCGAGGTCATCCACCACCATCAGGCCATTTCCCAAAGCCACTCCGCCGCAGCCGCCACCGGTGGTGTTCCCGTGGTCAGCCACGACGGTCTTGGCTTCGTGGCGGATACACAGGCACAGACTGCAGCCGTGACGGACGACGCCGGCACACCGCTTCCGTGATTCCCTCACCGCAGCACAGCCCTAGTCCCGTAGCGGAGCCGGCCAGTGCGTTTGTTGACAGTGCCACCGCCACGGCTTTGGGTCCCTGGCCCGGCACCGATCCTGTCGAGGCCGCCAAAGTCTCAGTCGGCATTTTTCCCGGCCCAAACCTGCCGTTTTTGCCGCAACTTCCGGCCCGCGGTGTGGGCTCGGACAGCATTGGCCGCACAGCTGTGCTACTTCCCGAACTGCCGGTAGACGTCCAGCCCTACGGTTGGCGCTTCGTGGATAGGGCCGGCCTGGACTTTCGGCGCGCGGAATCCGCTTTGTCCACCGACATCAATGTGCTCGCCGATGTGGTGGGTGCTGGGGAACTCTCGCCAGCAGCGTTCAAGGTTCACGTTGCGGGGCCGTTTTCTTTGGCCGCTTCCATTCATCTGCACTACGGTGAACGGGCCGTGCGCGATTACGGTGCACGGCGAGACATTGGGCAGTCCTTGGCAGCCGGGCTGCAGGTCCACGCGCTGAAAGTCCAGAGCGCTGTTCCCGGTACTGCCCTGACCTTGCAAATTGATGAACCGCACATTGCCGCGGTCCTTGCCGGGAGCATCCCCACAGCCTCGGGTTATAGGACCCTGCGCGCCATTCCGCGTTCGGAGTTGCGTCAAACATGGAGTGATCTGGTGGCAGCGGCACGCGAGGCTGGTTTCAGCCAGATCGCGATCAATCTGGCACCTGCGGAGCAGGCTCTGGCCGCGAAGGCGCCTGCCGAGAGGTCGCCAAGCGATGCCGCTGACGGCGCGTCCGCGATCGAAGCCACCATGTGGCGACAAGCTCTGGAAATCGCACTGGAAGCAGGCATCGATGCAGTGGCCGTACCTCTGAATAGGCTCGATGGAGGGCACTGGGAGATGCTGGCAGGCGCCCTGGAATCTGGTGTGGGAGTGTGGGCTGGGACGGTGCCGGTCAGCGCAGGCCAGGCACCGCCGTCGTACGCTGCCTTGGTGGAGCGGATCATGCGCCCGTGGCGGAAGCTGGGACTGGCTGAGTCGGGGCTGAATCAGCTGCGCATCACGGAGGAATCCAGCCTTGCCGTGCTCACACCTCAGGAGGCGCGGGCGGTGCTGGGCAGGTCGCTGGATGTGGCCCAAGCGCTTGGCGACATCCGCAACGCCTAAGCGGCACATCGTGCGCCCATAACGATCCTTTCCAGAAAGTCGCGTAGGGAGGAGAGTGGCGCCGGAGTGTCGAAAGTAATTCGGTACCAAGCGCATCAGACGTGGGGGAGAATCAGTTCGTGACCGGGGGACGAATATTCAGAAGGGCGCGCCAAGGCGCCGGTGTGCTGTTGGTGGTCTCCATGGTGCTGGTGGGGCTGGGGCCTGGCTCGGTGGTCCCGACGGGGGAGACGGGCAGGGCTGCCGCGAGTGATGCTGTCCCGGTCGACGCGCCCGAGTCCCTGCAGCCTCTGCAGCCTCTTCTTCTGAGCTATCCGGAACGTAATACCGTGCCCGACGGCGGCCGGGCCACGGCCCCAGCGGCCAGGGACGAAGTTGCCACCGTCTGGGATTTGCCGCCCGGTTCACTGGTGCTCAACCCTGTCTCTGGTCGGCGCGAAATCCTTGATCCGGCTGTTTGGCGAACTGCGGTGCTGATTGGGGACTCGCAGTCCTCTGGAGCTGCGGGCGTCAAATCTGAGCAATCGTGGGTAGTGCGCGGGCTGGCGGAGCGAGGCTACACGGTCGACTTTGTGGGTGGCGGCGGCACCGGTTTCACGGCCGCTTCCGGTATCAGGGGTAACTACCTTGACGCGCTGGACAGCGGCCAAATGCTCCTTCCCTACGGAACTCCCGCGCTAGTAGTGATTCAAGGTGGCGGCAACGACGCTGCAAGGGGTGCCAGTGACGCCCAGATTCTGGCGAATGCCGAGTAGCTGCTGCGTGAGCTCAAGGCAAGCTACCCGCAGGCAAATTTCCTGCTCATCGGCACGCTGGCCCGGGGCGGCAAGGACGGTGGTCGGCGCACCCAGGTGGACACACTGCTGGCCGGTTTCGCCAAGCGTAACGGTGTGCCCTTTGTCAGCACCGGTGATTGGATCACCCGCTACGGAGTCGGGAACAAGATGGCCGACGGCGTCCACCTCACCGCGGACGGGCACGGGGCCTTGTCCAAGGTTCTCTCGGCTCGGCTGAAGGATATGAATCTTCAAGGACCTGCGCGCGGCTGAGTCGCCTGGCGAATGTGCGGGGCTGCCTAGAGCCGGCCAGCAGCTTTGAGTTTGATATAGAGATCTGCCAGTTTCGGGGGCAGTTCCTGGGGTGCGGCGTCGACCACTTCAACACCAGCCTGCTGGAGATACGCCGTGATGGCTTCACGCCGGTTGAGGGTGTGCTCGGCCGCGGCCGCGCGGTAGGCCAAGGTGCTGGTTGAGCGTTCCAGCCGCGCACGTTCCAGGGCTGGATCGCGTACGGCAGCCACCACCACCAAGTGTTTTTGGGAGAGCGTGGTGACCAGCGGAATCAGGCCCTCTTCGGCAGCTCCGGCGTCGAGCGAAGTCACCAAGACCACCAATGCGCGGTGGGCTGTGACATCCCTGACCTGCCCGGCAATTCCTTGGGCATTGAACTCAATCAGTTCTGGTTCCAGAGGGGCCAGGCCCTGCACCATGGCATTGAGCATATTGCCCTTGCCGGTGGAGGAAACTTTGGCTCGCACCCGGCGGTCGTAGGCCACGAGACTGACCCGGTCCCCACCACGTTCGGCCAAAACGGCCAGCAAGAGGGAGGCCTCGATGCCGGTGTCGAGAGCCGTTTCATCCTCAATACGGGTGGCCGAGGTCCGCGAAGTGTCCAAGACAATGACCACTCGGCGATCGCGCTCGGGGCGCCACGTACGCACCACCACGTCCTGGCGGCGGGCCGTGGCACGCCAGTCAATGGAGCGGACGTCATCGCCGCGGACGTAGTCGCGCAGTGAATCGAATTCGGTGCCGGCTCCACGAATTTGTACAGCGGCCTTGCCGTCAAGCTCACGCAGCTTGCGAAGCTTGGAGGGCAGATGCCGTTTGGAGTGGAACGGTGGTAGCACCCGCAACACGCCGGGAGCCGTGATGGTGTGTTGCCGGGCGGCCATGCCCAGCGGCCCAAAGGAGCGGATGGTGAGGTGGTGGGTCGCCAAATCCCCGCGCCGGGACGGGAGTAGTTCAACACTCATGGCCGCCCGTTCACCGGCCCGGATACGGAGCTGCTGCAGGGCATTGCGGGCACCGGCGGAAGGCTGCCAACCGTCCTTCACCTGGGCCCGCAACACCATGGAGGAATTGTTGGAGAGCCGCACAACAGCCGTGGCCGGTTCGCCCAGCCGGACCCCGGAAGGGATGGTCCGGCGGACAGACACCGTCCGTGGCGAGGCTGCAAAAACCAGATCCACCACCAACAGCAGAAGCAGCACGGATACGGCCACTACCCAGGTCAGCAGTCCAGGAAAAAGGACAATCGGAATCAGGGCCGCCAATGCCACCCAGAAAAACCTGCCCGAAATCGCCATAGTTCTAGGCCCGGATCAGCGCGGAACCGGCACGGTGGCCAAGATGGAGAGCAGAATGCCGTCCACGGCGACTCCGTCCATCTCGGCTTCGGGGCGCAGTGCCACACGGTGACGGAGGGTGGGCAAGGCCAGCGCCTTGATGTCGTCGGGGGTCACAAAGGTTCTGCCTGACAACCAGGCATAGGCGCGGGCAGATTTCAGGATGGCGGTTGCACCACGGGGTGAGACACCCAGCTGGAATGACGGCGCCGTGCGGGTGGCCCGCACCAGATCCACCACATAGGCGAGGATTTCCCCGGCCACATTGACCTGGGCAACTTCTTCTCGGGCCTGGGCCAACTCTGTTGCACCGGCCACGGGGCGCACTCCCGCCGCGTGCAGATCCTGGGGGTCAAAGCCCAAGCTGTGCCGGCGGATCACCTCAATCTCATCGTCCCGACCGGGCAGATCCATGGTGAGTTTGAGGAGGAAACGGTCCAATTGTGCCTCAGGCAGCGGGTAGGTGCCCTCGTACTCGACCGGGTTTTGGGTGGCGGCCACCATGAACGGGGCCGGCAGTTTGCGTGAGACGCCGTCCACGGAAACTTGGTGCTCTTCCATGGCTTCCAGCAGGGATGCCTGCGTCTTCGGTGGTGTCCTGTTGATTTCATCGGCCAGCAGGATGTTGGTGAAAACGGGGCCTTCGCGGAAGGTAAATGCGGAGGTACTGGCGTCATAAATCAACGATCCGGTCACATCGCCGGGCATCAGGTCAGGTGTAAATTGCACGCGTTTGGTGTCCAAACTCAGCGCCGTGGACAGCGCCCTGACCAGGAGGGTCTTGGCAACACCTGGCACCCCTTCGAGCAGCACATGACCGCCGGCCAGCAGGGCAATAAGCAGGCCCGTCACGGTGTCATCCTGGCCCACCACGGCCTTGGCCACCTCGGTGCGGACCGCCAAAAGAGCTTGGGCTGAGGCACTCGGTGCGGCCCGCATCTGCTGCGGCGGCTGATACTGCTGCGCCGGCTGCGCCGGCTGCGCTGGCGGCTGCTCCTGATACTGCTGCGCTTGCTGCTGATGCTGCGCCTGTTCCTGATACTGCTCCCGATAGTGCTGCGGCGCGGGGGAGCCGGGGTAGCCAGGCTGCGGGTAGGATTCCGGGTTCGTCTCCGGGTGGGGCATGGTCATCGACGTGCCACTTCTTCCTCTAGTGCCGCAAGATCGGCGGCGATTCTCAACATGTCTTTTTCAGTCGTGGGGGCCTCGCCCAGCAAAATGGCATGAACCTGCGCGCTGGAGCGAGAACTTGCCCCGGCAACAGCTTCGACGACGGCGGACGGATCAGCCGCGTGCCCCAATCGAAGGGCGCGCGCCAGCCGAGTGAGCGAGGCATGCCGGAGCGTTCGGGTGGCAGTATCCACGGCCCGGGCATCTTGATAAAGCCGGGCCCGGCCAGCCATGGTTTCGGAGGCCTTCACAATGACCGGGAGCGGCTCGGCCACCAACGGGCCGTTCCTGCGCCCGCGCCACAGCACCCCCACCACGGCCACCAGCATCAGCCATGCAGCGGCCGGGAACATCCACGCCGGGGTCAGTTCGGCCATACTAGGCGGGTTTTGCGCCGGCGGGATGTCACTGACAGAGGAGGTGTACCAGAGCAGATTGGGTTTGCTGCCCAATAGCCTAAACGTCAGCGCAGCATTCCCGGCCTGGGCCAGATTGTGGTTATTGACGACGCCGGAATACCCCAATGCGGTGATGTCACCGGCGCTGTTGCTCGCCAACAGTCCCCCCGAAGAGGTGCCTGCTTTTGCTTCGGGGCTGAAGCACGTCTGCGCACCCTTGAACAACATCAGCGGACCCTTGGCGGGTCCCGCATCCAGTGCTGGGTCGGGAGCGCCGCCGCTGATGGAACCAGCGGCCGCGGCATCTGGATGATCGCACTGGGCAGCTACTTGCTGGATGCCGGCGGTGGTGCCGGCCGAGCTGAGTTCGGGGCTGAGGCTTTTCACGGTGAGCGGACCGGGCGTGATCGCCAGCAGCTTGGCACCGTTTTCCGCCACGGCGGCGGCAAGCTCCGAAACCTGCTGGGGACTGAGGATGTTTCTCGGATCATAAAACAGCACTGTGCTGCTGCCGTAGGGGTTGTGGGCCAGCGCATTGGTGGTCTCGGCCAGTGACTTGGTGGCGGTGACATCCACGCCTTGGTTTTCCAGGACCGATGCTGCGGCTTGGGCGCCGGCCGGGGCCGGGTTGTTAATAGCCAGCGCGTCAATGCTGCGATTGCCTGAGTCGTTGAGCAGAAAGGCAAGCAGCGACAACAGCACAAACACTGCCGCGCCGATGATCCAGAATCGATACTTCCGCCACCGGGCGGCCAAACGCTGGCCAAGAGTGGTGCCGTCGGCGTGAAATACCTGCTCGCCGGTGCCATCGGGCGCAACGGCTGCCTCAGGTGAGTCCGTGCTCATGGGCACCGGGGTAGGGGAGGTAGGCATGGTCACAGGGACACCGCCGTGAAATCATCGGCATACACCGGTGAGCTTCGTACCACGGCCGTGTCCGTGGCTACCAGCTCTTCGTACATGGACTGGGTGGGCGGGACTTTTCCGTAGCGGACAGCGTTGAAAAGCTCCGCCGCGTGGCGGATATCGGAACTGGCGCTGGGGAAAGCCAGCTCCAGTTCCCTGGCAATTTCCACGGCTGTGCGCCCGAGTGTCCTGGCGGTGACATCGCGCTCTTCACCGGCCCGGGCCAGTGCCCGGAACTGTTCGTTGATAGCGGTGTGCCAGTCGCCGGCCTGTGCGGCAGCCTTGGCAAGTTTGCGGTGCTGTTCGGCCGACAACGTCATATCAGGGGCAAAAACCGCTTTGTCTACGGCCCTTCTGCGGTTCAGCCGCGGCCTGACGATCAAGATGATGACCACTATGGCAACCACCACCAGCCCAATGACAACGCCTAGCCCAATGTTTCCATCTGCCGATCCCATGTTTCCCAAGAGCTCCGACAGGGCCCGGCCCAACAGGTCCAAGATCTGCCGCGCCAGGCCGGGCTTGGCATCTTGATAGGCCTGCTTGGCCAGTTCTTCAGCCGCCCAACGGCGCGCCTCATCGGCCCCCGGGACAACGGGGACCTCGAGGTAGCGCAGGGCGGGCAACACCAGTGAAGAGACCATGGGGCAAGGCTGCTATCAGTAGGCGCTGGGAGGTTGCGGGCTGCCCGGCGTATAGGGGCCCGGCACCAAGTCTGCGCGCGCAGAGGAGCCGGGGATCCCGCCGTCGTCCTTGCCGCTTTCGGACTCCTTGAGCAAGGTGAGGTCGAAACCGTCGCGGCGCATCCGCAAGTCAACATAGATCAAGGACATGACGCCGGTCTGGAACGCGAGGGTGATAGCACCCACCAATGCGCCGATGGCACTTGAAATGATTTGAGCGATGATGGTTTGGGTGAGCGCCTGTTCAGGGGTGGACTCGATGCTCATCATGCCCATGATCATGCCCACGATGAAGCTCACAGGTGTAGTGATCACCCCGGTAATAACAGCGGCGATGATCGCGGCCAGCAGGTACGTTCCAAACGTCCGCCACCAATTGCGCTTGGTGAGTTGCCAAGAACGTTTGATGGCTGCAAAAGCGCCAATGTTTTCCACCACTATCGACGCCGGAGCCACGAGCAGTTTGGTGCCGATCCAGAGGCCTACGGCCAGGAACGGCAGGCTCAGCAGCAGGGACAGGCCAACGCCTGCCAGTGCCGCTGAATCCGAGTCCATGGAGCCCAGACTCAGGACCAGTAATACGACCACAGCAATGTACACAAAGATCGCGATCAGGGCGGCCACGGCATACAGCACCGCGAGTAGGAGCAGGCTGCCAATGCGTGGTTTCGTCAGTTGCCACATTTGGCCAAAAGTGGTTTTGCGGTTGAGTACGGACCGCACCACGGGAACCACTAGGGCGCCTTGTAGGACCATTTGTAGCAGTGTGGAGATGAAAACCGTCACCACAATGGCAACGGTGAATCCGAGGATGCTGCCAAGGAAGGCGTCGGTATCGGTGGCGTTGTTGCCATCGATGAGCATGGTGCCGTCCAGGAGCCCGACCATGAACTGGCCCAAGGTCAAAAACATGACCAGAAGAGTGGCGGCCACCGTGATCAGTTGGAAGATCAGAGCGGAGCCGAACATGGCCTTGCCGTTGCGTCGGGCGGCTTGGAAAGCGCCGTCGAGGATTTCACCCAGACCTAGGGGCCGCAACGGGATGACGCCAGGCTTCGGAGGTGCCATGTAGTTGTTGTAGCCGGTCTGGGGCTGGCCTGGATACTGCGGCTGACCGGGGTACTGAGGGGCCTGCTGCTGTCCGTACTGACCCCACTGAGGTTGCTGCGGCTGCTGCGGTTGCTGAGGCTGCTGAGCATACTGACCCCACTGGGGTTGCTGAGGCTGAGCCGGCTGGGCCGGAGGTTGCTGGCCGTATTGACCCCACTGAGGTTGCTGGCCGTATTGACCCCACTGCGGCTGAGTCGGTTGCTGGGGTTGAGCTGGCTGTTGGGGAGGCAATGGCGGTTGACCTTGCCAACCCTGCGCCTGCCAGTCCGGCTGGCCCTGCTGCTGACTTGACACCGCCTGTCCCTGCTGCTCGCCGTGACCCGGCTGACCCTGCGGCTGCTCGCCGTGGCCCGGCTGCCCCTGCTGCTCGCCGTGAGCCGGCTGATTCGGGTCCTGTGGTTCCTGCGTCATGATGCTCCCTGAAAGTTCCCCCGTGAAAAACGTGTACGGCAGCAACAACGGCCAGATACCCCGCAACGGAAGCCACAAAGTAGCGTCAAAATCCGCGGCGGACCTATGCTGTTGCTGCGTCCATCATCAAACCCTATCGGGAAGATGCACCTTTTCCCTGTGAACAAGCCGGGCATTGCGGAAACTATTGGGAGCGCCTGTGGAGCGTCGATAGGGACATTGTGCGGGTTATAGGCAAATATAGAGGTATGAAGGCACGTATTTTAGTTGTTGACGATGACGAAGCACTGGCCGAGATGATTGGTATTGTGCTGCGCAATGACGGGTTTGACCCGGTATTCTGTGCGGACGGCGCCAAAGCCTTGGAGACATTCCAGTCCAGCAAGCCCGATCTGGTCCTGCTGGATTTGATGCTGCCCGGAATTGACGGCATTGAAATCTGCCGCCTGATCCGTGCTGAATCCGATGTACCCATTGTGATGCTGACAGCCAAGTCCGACACCTCTGATGTGGTGCGCGGGCTGGAATCCGGAGCCGACGATTACGTGGCCAAGCCGTTCAAGCCCGCCGAGCTGGTGGCCCGGGTCCGTGCCCGCCTGCGTCCCGGTGACGTCAAGGCCCCCGAAACTCTTGTCATTGGCGAGATCAGCATTGACGTCGCTGGCCATGCCGTTCGCCGCGCCGGTGAGCGCATTTCGCTGACCCCGTTGGAGTTCGATCTCCTGGTGGCGCTGGCCCGCAAACCCTGGCAGGTCTTCTCCCGCGAGCTGTTGCTGGAGCAGGTGTGGGGCTACCGCCACGCCGCCGACACCCGCCTGGTCAACGTCCACGTCCAGCGTCTGCGCTCCAAGATTGAACGTGATCCCGAGGCCCCGGAAGTGGTTCTCACGGTTCGCGGCGTCGGCTACAAGGCCGGGCAGTAAGCGCTGATTATCATGTGCGGCGGGTGAGCCCAGAATGAGTGCAGATCAAGACCAGCACGACAGCGGACACGCACCTTCGGCGGCCACTCCGGCTGCCGCTGTGCATACTGGAGAAGCTGTGCCCACCACAGATGATGTGGTCACCCCAGATGAGGTGACCACCCCAGGCGTTAGGGATACTGCGGGCGATCTCGACGAATCAGAGACTGGTTTTTGGCGCACTCTCCTCGCCCAGTTCGCCAGCATATTCTTTGCTGTTGGTAGGGCTACGGCTCGGCTGTTCGCTTGGATTCGGGCTTCGTGGATGCGCCGCTGGCGCACCTCCTTGCAGTTCCGCACCGTTGTCACCACCTTGCTGATTGCCTCCATAGCAGTGGTAGGTGTTGGTGGCTACCTAGCAGGACAGATTTCCAACGGGCTATTCAAGGAACGGTTGGCCCAGGCTCAACAGGATTCGGCTCGTGGCGCTACCCAAGTGCAGGAGAGCTTTTCTAACGCCAGCTTGAGCGATCAGCCGCGCATGTCTACCTTTGTGGGGGACACCCTGCGCCTGCTGGAACTCGGCGGCGCCGATGACACCCGCAAGTACCTGATGGTCAAGATCCCTGGCCAGAACAGCCGGTTGGCTGTGAGCTCCTCGGACTCCGGCGGTGTCACCACAGCCATCATTCCGGACGAGCTGCGTCAAGCAGTTCAAGCAGATCCCGATAGCCAGTTTTGGCAGTCCATCGCACTGCCCACCGGCGAATCCGGATTCAGCCCTGCCGTAGTGGTGGGCAGCCAAGTGGAGCTGCTGCGAACCAACTACGAGCTCTACATGATCTATGACTTGAACACCGCCCAAGTGACGCTGAACTACATCCAGTCAGTGTTGTGGGTGGCTGGCGGAATCTTGCTCGTGCTCATTGGCGCCATTGCCTGGTATGTCACCCGGACAGTGGTCAAGCCTGTCAGTGAAGCCGCTGCCGTCTCGGAAAAGTTGGCGGCCGGCGAACTCGAAGAACGCATGGAAGTCAGCGGTGAGGATGAGATGGCCAGATTGGCCACGTCCTTTAACAAGATGGCCACTTCGTTGCAGGACCAGATCACGGCGCTGGGCACGCTCTCGGAGATGCAACAGCGATTCGTTTCGGACGTCTCCCATGAACTCCGCACACCTCTGACGACTGTGCGGATGGCCGCCGAGGTCCTCTACGATGCCCGCGAAAACTTTGACCCCATCAACAAGCGGTCCTCGGAGCTGCTCTTTCACCAGGTTGAACGCTTCGAGCTTTTGCTCGCGGATCTCTTGGAAATCTCCCGCTTTGACGCGGGTGTGGCAGATCTTGACGCGGAACAGTTGGATATCTTCTCCGTCATCCATTCGGTGATTGACGGGGCCATGCCCGTGGCCGAGGCGAACAAGGCCGAGCTTTCGGTGGTGACCCGGCTGCGCAACCACAAGTGCATTGTGGAGATGGACTCGCGCCGGGTGGATAGGATTCTTCGTAACCTGGTGCTCAACGCCCTTGAGCACAGCGAAGGAAACCCAGTAAAGATTTACGTCTCGGCAGATGAGAGTGCCGTGGCGGTTGCTGTGCGTGACTATGGCATCGGCATGTCTCCCGACGCCGTCGGCCACGTCTTTGACAGGTTTTGGCGGGCCGATTCTGCTCGTGCCCGGACCACCGGTGGCAGCGGCCTGGGCCTTTCGATCGCTATGGAAGATGCCCGGCTGCACGATGGCTGGCTGGATGCTTGGGGAATCCCGGGAGAAGGATCTTGCTTCCGGTTGACCCTGCCCCGCAAGCGCGGAATAGTTCTGACTCATTCCCCGGTTCCGCTCCCTCCCGACGGCGGACAGGCCAGCAGTGCCAGCACCTTGAACACCGGACCAGTGATGACCCACACCGGATCGATAGGGGTAGTCGGTGCGCTGGGCCGCATGAAACCCGTCACCGAAATGGCTAAGAGTGCTGAACACAATAGTGACAATGGTGTGGATAAGCGCGGCCCTGAGGGCGACGATCCGGGCATGAACAGCTCTGAGAAGGTGAACCACTGATGAACCGCATGGAACAGCTGAACCGGCAGCTTCTTACCCAACGTTCAATCCAGCACCGTCCTGGCACACGCGCACAGCGGAACCGGGCCATGACGCTGTGGGCGATGGTCGTCGTCGTTCTTCTGGTGGCCACCGGGTGCTCCGCCATTCCGATGCACGGTTCTGTAGGAAAAAGTGATCCGCTGGCTCCGCGGAACAACTCCGTCAACGTCAGCTTGCAACAGTTTTCGCCCGTGGACGGGGCTGCGCCCGAGAGCATCATTCGCGGATTTATCGATTCTGGAACAGGTATTTCGGACGATTTTCAAGTTGCCCGGCAGTATCTCACCCCGGCGCTGGCTCAATCCTGGGCACCGGACAAACGCACCTTGGTGTATCAGGACACGTTCGCCGTGGCACCAGCTGCGCAAAGCGGCGTCTTTGACCTGACCCTTAACGCAGTCTCCTCCGTGGACGCCACGGGTGTGCTAACCCCTGCCAAGGCCGAATCCACGGAGATGCTGAGCATGAAGTTGGTCCAAGTGGATGGGCAGTGGCGGATCTCTGAAGTGCCCGACGGCGTGGTCATCGCGGAGGCGAACTTCCAGACGCTGTATGCGCCGGTATCACTGTTCTTCTACGACCCCACCTTTACCTACGGGGTCCCTGATGTCAGGTGGTTGGCCGGGCGGACCTCGCGTACAGCCACCTCCATTGTCAAGGCGATTTTGCAGGGACCGGCGCCGTATCTGCAAGGTGCCGTGGTTAGCGCCTTTCCTAGCGGGATGGCCCTTGACCGCGACTCAGTGCCCGTCAATAACGGTCAGGCCAAGGTTGGTTTGACGGCCCAGCAGTTGCTGGCAACGAGCATTGAGCAGCGCCAACAAATGAACGCGCAGCTACTGACAACGTTCCAGAAGAGCCTAAACACCATCACTGAGGTCCAGTTTTTGGCCGACGACAGGTCCGTAGACATGGGCGGCACCGGCGACGACGTCAGTCATATGATCGTTGACAACCCCGTTCCGCCTACTCAGATTGCGCTCGCTCAGGGCGATCTGGTCACCTTCGATGGGACCAAAATTGGTCCCATCCCAGGTGTCTCGCCGGTGGCCAATCTGGAGCCGTCGGCTCCCGCGATTTCCTATTCGGGGAAGAACTTCGCCTTCCTGTCAGGCGTGGGTAACCAGATTTTTACTGTCCAAGCCAATGAGGCGCCGCTGCTGACCCTGGCGGGAGTTGCGCTCACGCCGCCCTCCTTTGCCCCTAATGGCTGGCTGTGGTCGGCTGCCGGGGATGGCTCTGGGCTGGTGATGGCCATTGACCCGGACGACGGCGGCAAGCTGGGGACACCTGTCCTGCTGACTGTTCCGTGGCTGGTCGGGCAGCAAGTACACACCTTCCGGGTGTCCCGTGACGGGACAAGAGCCTTGGTGATTTCAGAGGCCAACGGGGTGAGTAAGGTCAGCATCACAGGAATTTTCAAAACAGGGGAGCTGCCCAAGGAGCTCACCGCACCCATCCGGCTGCTCCATTCTGGAACGCCGAGCCTTGGTGTGTGGGCTGGCGATTCCAGCGTGGCGGTCATGAACCCGTCAGCCACAGAACCGGTGGTCATTGAGGTCCTGGACCTCGCCGTCCCTGCAGTGCAGATGGATGAGCTCAAGGGGGTGCAGTGGCTGAGCGCTGGATCGGGAGTACGGAACGTGCACGCCCAAACTGCTTCTGAGTTCTACACCAACGCGGGTAACTACTGGGAAGTCGACGCCAAGGAACTTCAACAGGCGTCATTCGCTGGATAGCAAGAGGATTGGTGGGCTGGCTAGATTGAGGGCTGGATAGCTGGCGATCTGGATGGTCTGCGGTTCGTGGTTGCGTCCTCCACAGCCTGAGTAGTCGTTGCCCTGTCCACAAACACCGTCCGAGGCCAGCGCGCTGCTCGGGTGTGGGCCCATGCTGGGGGCATGGATGCAACAGCTCACCGGCACAGAGGCCCTGCCCGCACGCTGTGGCTGAGGATTTGGTTGTGGTGCGAGGCGGCGTGGCGAGACTTCCTCTACTTGGTGCTGCCTGCCGACTGCGTGGTGTGTGGGGCCGAAGACCAATCGTTGTGCCCCGAATGCGCTGCTGTCCTGCGCAAACAAACAGCAGCGCCGTTCCGGGCCGAACACAGTGCCGATGCGTTGATGAGCGTTGCCGGCCATCCGCTGTTGCGCGTTGTCGCGTCGGGGGAGTACCGGGACGCCCTGTCACAATCCATTCTGGCGTTCAAAAACCATGGCCGAACGGAATTGGGTCCGCAGTTATCCCGCTGTCTGGCACGAGCGCTGGACACTACGGCAGCGCCACCCCCAGCAACCCCACGGGCCAGTATGCCCACTGTTCTTTTAGTTCCCATTCCCAGCACCGGCAGCGGTTGGCGGCGCCGCGGCTACGACCCCGTGGCCCTGCTCCTGAGGACTCTGGTGAGGGAAGGGCGTCTACCCTTCGGTATGGAGGTGGTGCCCTTGCTGCGGATCAAAACCAGGCTGCCGTGGCACCGCCGGCACCAGAAGGGATTGGGCCGAGCAGCCCGAAGGCGAAATATCCGTAACACTATGAAAATCAAACAAAAATTTGTGCGCAGTTTTCGGCTGAAAGCGAAGCCATCCGGCCAAAATGTTATCGAAGTTGTCTTGGCTGATGACGTCCTGACTACCGGTTCCACTCTCCGCGAAGCGGCCAAAACACTGGAATTATCAGGGTTTCGAGTCCGGGCCGCGGTGGTGCTGGCAGCGGCTCGAGCCCCGTCCGGGACCTCAGCCGATGGTCACGAAGAAGGACGCGCGGAAAACAATTTGTGTCCAAAAGATGAATAAAGCCATGCAGTGAACTAACGTGAGTAAACGGGTACCTCTTTCGAGGGGAAACCGCCCGTCGGCGGTCTGGAGACAGCACCAAATATGCTAGCCGGCCGCCGTGTCACCGAAGATATTTGGAGGGCACCATGGAGTTCATGATCACCGGTCGCAACTTGAGTGTTTCGGACCGATTCCGCGAATACGCAGGCGAAAAGCTCACGAAGATCGAACAGCTGGCCACCAAGGTCCAGAGGGTCGATGTGAAGGTTTCCAAGGAGAGCAAGGCCCGCACAGCAGAGACCCCACTCACAGTTGAGTTGACGGTTCTGGGTCGTGGTCCGGTCATCCGCGCGGAAGCTGCCGCATCGGACAAGTTCGCTGCTTTTGATCTGGCCTACGGGAAACTGCTCGAGCGTCTCCGACGTGCCAAGGACAAGAAAAAAGTCCACCACGGTCGTCACGCTCCTGTTGCAGTGAACGAAGCCACCGGGTCATTGCCTCCCGTCAGCAGCTCTGAGCCGATCTATGCCCAGAGCGCACCGGAGGTTGTTGAGGAGAAGTCGCCCTACGACATCGAGAATGACATCCCCGCCGGCGATTCACCTGTGCTGATCCGGCGCAAGGTTTTCCCGGCCACGGCACTGTCCCTGGACGACGCCGTTGACAACATGGAGATGGTGGGACACGACTTCTACCTCTTCATCGATTCCGCAACCGGCATCCCCTCGGTTGTTTACCGTCGCAAGGGATGGACCTACGGAGTTATCTCATTGGATGACAATGCCGATATGGTCGAAGAAATTTCTGCTTACCGTTCGCCGGATGAGCCGGTCCGCGTCTAAACCAGACCGGATTGTCAACGTCCCGCACTGAGTCCAAGGAGCTGTGTCGATGAGTGCAAGCCTGAGCCTTTCTCAGGCCCGGCGCATCGCACTTAAAGCTCAAGGACTTGCAACCGTCCGGCCCACCCAACCCGTCACAGCGCGGATGGTGGGCCGGACTTTTGCCCAAATACAGCTTGTGCAGATCGACTCCGTTAACGTCCTCTCACGCAGCCACTACCTACCGTTCTTTTCCAGGCTGGGCCCCTATCCTCAGTCCGTCGTTGACGGACTGGCCGGGACGGCGCCCCGCAAGCTCATGGAGTATTGGGCTCATGAGGCCAGTTTTATTCGCCCCTCACATTTTCATGACCTTCGGCAATTCCAGCACCGGCGCTGGGCAGGCTCGGGCGATATGGATCCAGCCGTACGCGATGCGCTCGAAGAGAGCATTATTTCCGTGTTGACGCGCAGCAGAGCACTGACTGCCCGGGAAATTGGGGAACGAATTGGCCACCAAGAAGTCACCGACCGCAGCCACTGGGGATGGAACTGGAACGCCGTCAAACGCACTGTGGAGGGACTTTTTGAGCGTGGGGTAGTCGGGGCGGCCTCACGCAATGATCAGTTCGAACGCCGCTACGCCTTGATTGAAAAGGTCTTGCCACCCACTGAGCGCGGAATCTTGGCGCCGGGGGAGAAGATGCCGGAAGTCGATAAGAATGCAGCCTTACTCCGGCTGATCTCCGCGGCGGCCAGTGCTCACGGTATCGGCACCCTCAGATGCTTTGCCGACTACTTCAGACTTCCGGCCAAGGCAGTGGCTCAGGGGATCGGACGGCTAGTGGATTCCGGGGAACTGGAACCGGTGACGGTGAATGGTTGGTCGGAACAAACATATTTGCACGCCAGCGCCACCGTCCCACGCGCGGCGGTAGCCAGCGCGCTGCTGAGTCCCTTCGATTCGCTGGTCTTTGAACGCCGACGGCTCGAAAGGCTTTTCAATTTCCACTACCGGCTGGAGATCTACACGCCTGAGCCGCGCCGAAAATATGGATATTACGTGTTGCCGTTTCTGCTAGGCGAGAACATTGTAGCTAGGGTTGATTTGAAAGCCGACAGGCAAGCCGGCGTTCTGCGAGTGCGCGGCGCCTATGCTGAAGCCGAAGCGCCCAAGGATACCGCACTACATTTGGCAACTGAGCTGGAAGCTATGGCGAAATGGCTAGGGCTGGGGACCGTCGTCGTACATGAGAATGGGGACCTCTCAGGGAAACTGCAGGCCGTACTGCCATAATTGGCGGTGGGCTGTGCGTCTTCTCACGTAGACTGAACACGCCACTTTTAGGCAGCAATAGATTGGGAGCAATTTCGTGCCATCACTTCTTGAGCGAGTTCTTCGCACAGGCGATCGCAAGACGCTTAAACGACTCAATGTCCTCGCAGACGCCATTGATTCGCTGGAGGATTCATTCCAGACTTTCACCGATGCTGAGCTGCGCGAGGAAACAGACAAGCTCAAGCTCCGCCACGAAGATGGCGAATCGCTCGATGATCTGCTGCCGGAAGCCTTCGCCGCAGTGCGCGAAGCCTCGTCACGCACACTGGGCCTGCGCCATTTCCGTGTCCAGCTCATGGGCGGTGCCGCCCTACACCTGGGCAACATTGCTGAAATGAAGACCGGTGAAGGTAAGACCCTGGTGGCTACGGCCCCCGCCTACCTGAACGCGCTCACCGGCAAGGGCGTGCACGTGGTCACGGTGAACGATTACTTGGCGCAGTACCAGTCGGACTTGATGGGCCGTGTCTTTAGGTTCTTGGGTCAGACTAGCGGTTGCATTGTGTCCAATCAGGACCCCTCGGTGCGACGTGCCCAGTACGCTGCCGACATCACCTACGGCACCAACAACGAGTTTGGTTTTGACTACCTGCGCGACAACATGGCGTGGAGCCAAGAAGAATTGGTCCAGCGCGGCCATAACTTCGCCATCGTCGATGAAGTTGACTCGATTCTCATCGATGAGGCTCGTACGCCGTTGATTATTTCCGGTCCGGCCTCAGGCGACGCCAACCGCTGGTACGGCGAGTTCGCCAAGGTAGTTCAGCGTCTGAAGATTGAGGACGATTACGAGGTTGACGAGAAGAAGCGCACCGTCGGTGTTCTCGAAGATGGCATTGAAAAAGTCGAGGACTACCTCGGCATCAGCAACCTGTACGAGTCCGCCAACACGCCCCTGATCGGGTTCCTCAACAACGCCATCAAGGCCAAGGAACTCTTCAAGCGCGACAAGGACTACGTCATTATGGACGGCGAAGTCCTGATCGTTGATGAGCACACCGGCCGTATCCTTGCCGGCCGCCGCTACAACGAAGGCATGCACCAGGCCATTGAAGCCAAAGAAGGTGTGGAGATCAAGGCTGAGAACCAGACCTTGGCCACTGTGACCTTGCAGAACTACTTCCGTCTGTACGAGAAGCTCTCCGGCATGACCGGTACTGCCGAGACCGAAGCGTCCGAGTTCATGGGCACCTATTCGCTGGGTGTCGTCCCGATTCCCACGAACAAGTCCATGAAGCGCGTGGACCAGGCTGACCTGGTCTACAAGAACGAGGTTGTAAAGTTCGACGCCGTGGTGGCCGACATTGTTGAACGCCACGAAACCGGTCAGCCTGTCCTAGTCGGTACCACCAGCGTTGAGAAGAGTGAGTACCTTTCTAAGAAATTGGCTGAGGCAGGCGTCAAGCACGAGGTCTTGAACGCTAAGAACCACGCCCGTGAAGCCGCGATCGTGGCCCAAGCCGGCCGCCGTGGCGCCGTCACCGTTGCCACCAACATGGCCGGTCGAGGCACTGACATCATGCTCGGCGGTAACGCAGAATTCAATGCTGTGGCTGAGTTGGCTGCGCGTGGACTCGACCCGGAAGAAAACGCCGAAGAGTACGAGGCGGCCTGGGACGAGGCGTTTGAGGAAGCCAAGCTGGCTGTCAAAGACGAGCACGAAGCTGTTTTGGAAGCTGGTGGCCTGTACGTTCTGGGTACCGAACGCCACGAATCACGCCGTATCGACAACCAGCTGCGAGGCCGTTCGGGCCGTCAGGGCGATCCCGGTGAGTCACGCTTCTACCTGTCACTGACCGATGACTTGATGCGCCTGTTCAACTCCGGTGCAGCCGAGCAGCTGATGTCACGATCCTCCATGCCTGATGATGTGGCGTTGGAATCCAAGCTTGTGTCCAAGGCTATTGCTTCTGCCCAGGGCCAGGTTGAAGGCCGCAACGCTGAGCAGCGCAAGAACGTTTTGAAGTACGACGACGTCCTGAACCGTCAGCGTGAAGCCATCTATGGTGACCGCCGCCGGATTCTTGAAGGTGGAGACCTGCACGAAAAGGTCCAGCACTTCTTGGAAGACACCGTCAACGAGATCATCGACGCTTCGCTGAGCTCCGGACAAGCCGGTGACTACGACTTCACCACTCTCTGGAGCAACCTGCGCACCATCTACCCGGTCACCGTCACGGTGGATGAAATTGCGCAGGAAGTGGGCGGCGAAGGCCGGATTACCGCTGAACAGCTCAAGACCGAGCTGCTCTCAGATGCCCGGGTTGCCTACCAGGAACGCGAAGCTGCTCTTGGCTCAGAAACCATGCGTGAGCTCGAACGCCGTGTTGTGCTTTCCGTAGTGGGCCGGAAATGGCAAGAACACCTCTACGAGATGGACTACCTCAAGGAAGGCATTGGTCTGCGGGCCATGGCCCAGCGCGACCCCCTCGTGGAGTACCAGCGCGAAGGCTACGAGATGTTCCAGTCGATGATGGCCTCCATCCGCGAGGAAAGCATCGGATTCCTGTTCAACTTGGAAGTTCAGGTTGAGAACGCTCCGGCTACGGCCGTGGGCGTGGTTGCCGACGCCCCTGCCAACCTCATGAAACGAGTCGAGGGCGGCGCCGCAGATGCAGATCACGACCATGCCCATGACCACGGCCATGCGGCCCCTCGCATCACCGCTCCGGGCCTAGAAGCTCCGGCACGCCCGGCTCAACTGCAGTTCACGGCTCCGGATGCTCAAGGTGTTGCTGAAACCCATGTTGAGCGACGTAGCACCGGCGGGCTTCCGCCATCGGCCAAGCGTCCGGCCACGAAGAATAAGAAGAAGAAAAAGCGCTGATTCATCTTTGGATCCACGCTGATTCGATTTTATGAGAATGCCGCCGTCTGGCGGAATGGTTGCAGAGAATTCTGCGACCGTTCCGGCAGGCGGCGGTTTTTTCTGGCCATCCAATTCCTCCCCAGCCACGGCACTCCTTGACCAGGTCTAGTCAACCGATACGCAGTGCCGTGACCTTCCACATGCCCTTGGATAGTTCTAGGCGCATGGCGATGGCGCGGAATCTGGTTCTGTCGGCAACCACCACGGCAGTCTCAAAGATGCCAGGCTCTACGGCGAAGCAGTGAACCGAGTGGACCCGTGGCTGTCTGTGCAGAAGGCGGACGTTGTCAGGGTGCACCTCGCGGCTGCGGTGGCGGTCCTGTTCCCGGCAGGCTTGGGCATAGAGACGTGCCCGGGTTGTCAGGGCGCTCAAGCAGCGGACATCGAGCCAGCGTGCAAGTTGCTGCACCGAGCGGACCCCGTTGATGATTTCCAAGGCACTTTGGGCAACCTTGCAGGACATATTGCTGACCACTGCGCGTTCTGCCGCCTCCGGGTCCAGGCTCGCCACCGTGCCAGTGTTGTCCGCAGTGCCAGTCTTGTCAGCCGCGCCACTCTTGCCGGGCCGGCCCGCCGTATTTCCCGTGGGTTTGCCTGGCGTGGCTGCATCCCGAGCGTTCGTTCGGAGCCGGTCTCCACGGGTGCCCTGAGGAAAGAGTTTCACCAGATTGTCGGGCGCTGCGGTGATGCCGTTGGTGGCGGCAACTGCTTTGACTGCAAGCAAGGTGGCGGGTGCGGTCGTTTCAGAGATGGCTGCTGTACTCACGGTGTGCTCCTTTGCACTATGTTGGTGCCGGCCGTGCTGGGGGGTTAGCTGCCGGCAGCTTTTCTACCCTGATTGTTCGTTGGATAGGGAATCAGTAATTGCCCGGCGCATGTAAAACTTGGCCCGGAAGAATGAGGTTCGGATCGGCACCGATGGTGGTGCGGTTGGTGCTGTACCACTGTGGCCAGGCGAGGGCGACATCCACGTCGCTGGAGTATGGGCCCAAGGCCTCGGCCACAATCCCCCAGAGTGTGTCACCACTTTTGACGACAACGTCGCCAGTCTCGGGGTCAAAGGACTCGGCAGTTCCAGACTCGGGGTCGCCCTGATCGGTTCGAGGAGGTTGGCGGATCAACAGATCGGGTTCAGTCTCTGGGGCGTTGGGCACCCACTTGGGGTCCACTGGAGGCGCTGGCGCCAGCAGATCCTGCGCGGCGGCGCTGGCGGCAGCTGTGGTTCCACTGGGTGTGACCGGAGCTGTGGCGACGGTCTGTGCCTGCCAGAGCGGATCTACCCCGGGGCCTTGTGCTGCTCCTGCTAGTGGTGCCGTGAGTAGGTTGATGCCCACCACTGCGGCGACTACTCGGCGCATGAAAGCCGGTGATAGTCCGGCGGTGACGGCTGAGAGGCGGTGGGCTCCGAGCTGGTGCGCAACGGCGGATAGGCAGGCGCAGAAGAGAGCGAAGCACCACCAGCACAGCAGTGCAATGCCGATGCCTGCCCCGGCTACGCCCAGCAGTTCGGGCAGGTCAAGCATCAACGCCTGAGACCTTCCGCTCCAATGCAGCCGAAGCAAGGAAAAACCACTGAAGATCAATGCTGATCCCAGGAAAACGATCGCGGCTGTCATAGCCACATCGGCCCGTGTTTGTGATTTCACGAGAACTCTCCTTTGAGTACTTCTGACCGTATTTGATATTTTTAGACATCGTTTAACATCGAATGACGTTGTTCAACTCATTTTGAACCCTAAATGCTTCGCTGTCCAGAGTCTGCGCAGAGCTTGTGGATGGTCGGGGTTGACTGCCCTGCGGGCTACGCCTAGCGTGTCCGCATGCGGTGGGAACTTCTTTTCGGTGACATGGAAGCGCAGTGGCACGCCTCGACGCAGCAGGATTTCGAGCAGTACGTCAATGAACTGGCCCGCATTGAAGCATCCCAATTGACTCTTACAGAGGCGCTGCGGGGAGCCTGTGGACAGCAACTTTCCGTGGTTATGTGTACAGGTTCGGCCATCCACGGTGAGCTTCTGAGGGTGGAAGGGACCTGGGCGCTGCTGCGGGAGGGGAACAACTCGGTCATCGTGCCGCTGGCAAAAATTGTGCGGATTCACGGCTTAGGGCTGGCTCGTCGAGAGTCCGCCAGCACGTTGAACTATTCGCTAGCAGCTGCCTTGCGGCTGTTGGCAAGGAACAGGTCGGTGGTGGTCCTGGAGCTCGACGCCGCAGCTCAGGCGGGCTCCAGCGCGGTGCGCATTAGGGGAGTTCTGGACCAGGTGGGAGCGGACTATATTCAGCTCATGCAATTGGCCGACGGAGTGGGGCGGGACTCTGGAAACCGGCAAGGCTCCGTGGTGGTTCCGATCGGACGGCTGGTATCCATTGCCTCTTCACCGGAGAATGAATTCTGAATCAGGCCAGCTAGCGCGCCGACCACCCGTCCGAAAGCGCGCAGTCAGCTAGCGTACAGTCAGCTAGCGCTAGCGGGGTTTTCGGCGGCCAGCATGGCCCGGGCTGCCGCGTGCCGATCGTCAATAAACTGTTCAAACTTCGCTTCGTCCACCCGCCATTGCCCCCGGCCACCAATTTGGAAGGCCGGCAGTTCACCGCTGTGCACCAGCGCGTAGCAGGCGGCGGCTGAGATCTGCAGTTGTTCGGCCACATCGGCCAACGTCAAGAATCTAGGCATACCTTCATTATCCCCCCGTTAGGTCCCTTTAGCGAGGTTGGACCACGTTATCCACAGTGTCGTTAGCGCCGGAGTTCTCCACAGATTTGGTCGTTTTCTCAAAGACCCCTTTCAACCTTGGTCAATCAACGGTACAAATGAAAGACGGCAGCGCGGCTCGCACAGCTGCTGGCACGGTCCTGAAGGGGGCGGAGCTATGGCGATGGAGACGTCGGGACCGGCGCCACGGTTGAGCAAGCCGTCGTGGAAGGACCCACGGCTGCTCATTGGCATTTTGCTGGTACTGGCATCGGTGGCCGGGGTGGTTGCCTTGGTGGGCAACGCCGACAGCACAGTCCCCATGTATGCGGCCAAAGATGCGCTCGTGGTGGGCCAGAAGATCACCGCGGAGTCCTTCACCGTGGTGCAGGTCCAGCTCGGAGACGTGGATGGAAAGTATCTTGATCCCACCGATGAATTGGATGTAAATGCCGTCGCTGTTCGCATGGTCCCCAAGGGCGAGCTCGTCTCCCGCACTAGCATTGGCCGGATCGACGCACTGGATCGCAAACCGGCCCCGATCACTATTACTGAGCCGCTCCCCAAAGAAGTGGTGGTGGGCGCCTATGTCGATGTCTGGGTGGCGCTGCCGGATGATCGTAATGGTTTTGTTGAGCCAGTCCTGATGCTGCCCGGAGCCGAAGTAGCTTCCCTGAGTGCGGCGTCCGGGACCTTGGGTGCCAGCAAGAATATGGCGCTCATGGTGCTGGTGACTGACGCCCAGATGCCCAAGTTCCTCGGTGCCGTGGCCAACAAAGCCAAGGTCTCGGTGGTGTGGAATCCCGGGGCAGCCCAATGAGCTCAGCGGCGGGCGGCCCCACTAGTCCTGTGAATCCAGTGACGGTGGTTGCCGTGGGAGACACCCCGTCCGGCGTGATTGCGGAACTGGCCAAGAGGACCGGCACTTTACGGATTGTGCGCCGTTGCCCAGAGCTTGCCGAACTGCTGGCCGCTTGTCAGAACGGGCTGGCTCAGGCAGCCGTAGTGGCTGGCGGCGCCGATGAATTGAGCGCCACTTTGGTGGATCGGTTGGCTGCTGTCGGCGTCAGTGTCGTGGCCATTGCCGCTACGGAGACCGAAGCGCAGCGTCTGCGAGGCTTGGGAGCGGTCCCTGTGTCGGAGCAGGCTACGCCGGAGCTGCTGAGCCAGGTTGTTGTGTCCGCAGTGCAGTCCCGCAGGTGGCTGGATGCCGCCGGATACGCTGTGCCCACTGTGCCCGATGGCCGTGTCGCATCCGGTGGAAACTTCCGCCAAGACCCGTACGACGACGTGTCCCCGACTGCCGCAAGCTCCGGCGGCTCCGAGCAGGGTGCCGCTCCGGACGGCACCAGCGGTCCGACCGCTGGAGTTGACGGTCAGTCGGATGACATCCAAGACAGGCCGCCGCGCAGCAGACCCGAGCTGGCAGCGGCGGGTGCCCCTGCAAGTTTGTGGGCTCGGACCCGGCAGCGTTTTCATCACCAAGCTAAGGCAGCGGAGGGCCAGAAACCAGCAGCCAAAGCAGCCAGAGCAGCTAGGGAACCCTCGCAAGCAAAATCCCCGGCGCCCATAACTGACAAAGATGCACTCCCTGGCAGCAGCACACTGGTGGCAGTATGGGGTCCCATCGGATCACCCGGACGTACTACCGTGGCCATCAATCTGGCGGCGGAACAGGCCGCGACCGGCATGAGTGTGATGGTGATTGACGCCGATAGCTACGGTGCCAGCATTGCTGCTGCATTGGGGTTGCTGGAAGAGTCGGCGTCGTTCGCACAGGCTTGCCGGGCCGCCGATCAGGGGTCTTTGTCGGCGGCCCAATTCGCGGCCATCACCACGAAGGTGGTGTTTTCGGGCGGATCCTTCTCGCTGCTGACAGGTCTGACCAGGGCCGACCGCTGGCCGGAGCTGCGGGCGGCGGCCGTAGCCAGGGTGCTACAGCGGGCGCGGGAATCGGCCCAGCTGGTGGTGGTCGATTGTGGCTTCTCACTCGAGAACGATGAAGAGCTCAGCTACGACACCATCGCCCCGAGACGCAATGCAGCAACGCTGGCCGTACTAGCCGAGGCCGACATTATTTATGCGGTGGGCAGTGGGGACCCGGTGGGTATTCCGCGGCTGATCCGCGGCATGAATGAACTCCAGGAGGCCTTTCCGGTCACCCGGGTAGAAGTGGTGGTGAACAAAGTGCGCCGCAAAGCCGCGGGCCGGGCTCCGGAGAAGGCTTTGGCTCAGGCGTGGGAACGGTTTGGGCCGTCCCTGCCCATCCGTCACTTCCTGCCGTGGGACCCGGACTTATGTGACCGTGCGCTATTGGAAGGGCGGCTCCTCTTGGAGATCGCCCCGGACGCACCGCTGCGCAAGGCCATCCGCGAGATCGATTGTGCAGCTGTCCAACAGAAGCCACAAGTTGCTGTAGCAAGCGCCACAGCAGAGCTCTAAAATCGGGGATAGGCTCAGTTCAGGACTGCAAAGAAGCGGTCTTATCTCTTTGACGGAGGCGCTAATACATGTCATCGCACACATTCACTCACGATCCCGTGCAGGAGCAACCACGGTTCGGCGGGCAGTCATTCTTTGATGACTACTTTGTGCAACTGTCGGTCGAGGACGCAGATCTCTACGGTCCTGCTGTGCTCAAAGCCCGGGCCCTGCTCCACCAGCAGGTGGCGGCTATTCGAACCCCCGGACAGTCCACTGTGGACATCCGCGATGAACGCGACGCCAGCGTGGTGTACATCGTTTCCGATGACATGCCGTTTTTGGTTGACTCCGTCAGCGCTGAACTTGTGCGCCAAAAACTGGCCATCCACTTGGTGACACACCCCGTATTTGTGATCTCCCGGGATAAGAAAACCCACACGCTGACCGCCGTCACCAAGGTCCCCTCCCACGCAGGCATCGCCAGCGGCGACACCTCCGCCATGCCCAACATCGCCCACCTGCTCGGCGACGGGGACAACACCTCCTTCCTTGAGTCGTGGATCGCCATTGAAATCCCCAAGATCGACGACGACGCCAAGTTGGCGCTCTACGCCGGCCTTGCCAAGGTACTCGGCAACGTGCGCGCCGCCGTGGAAGACTGGTCCGCCATGCGCGAGAAGGCGCTGAGCCGGGCAGAAATTCTGGCCACCGTGTTGGCCGGCGAAGATTTAGTGGACCTGCGTGAAGCAGAGGACCTGCTGCACTGGATGGAAGCGGACAACTTCACCTTCCTGGGCTACCGCGAATACGATCTTGAAAAGCGTGACGGTGAGGACGTGCTGGTCAACCGTGAAGGCAGCGGCTTGGGCCTGTTGCGGGACGGTTCCAGCCACCCCACCGTGCAACATCTGACCACCACCGGTCGGCGCAAAGCCCGCGAGAAGCGTGTTCTGGTCATCACCAAGGCCAACTCCCGCTCCACCGTTCACCGCGGTGCCTACCTCGATTACATTGGCGTCAAGTCCTTTGACTCTCAGGGCAACGTCAATGGCGAACAGCGCTTCATCGGGCTGTTCTCCTCCGCCGTTTACACCGGTTCTGTGCGCAATATCCCGGTGGTCCGGGAGAAGGTTGAAGCCGTACTGCGGCACTTTGGCTTCCCGCCGAATTCGCACTCGGGCAAGGACCTGTTTGCTGTCCTGGAGACCTACCCTCGCGATGAACTGTTCCAAATGGAAGTCTCAGATCTGATCGAGATCTCGGAAGGAATCCTGAGGCTGGCCGAACGCCGTCGGACACGGTTGTTCCTGCGCCCGGACATCTACGGCCGCTTCATGTCGGCGCTGATCTACATTCCGCGTGACCGCTACACCACCGCCGTGCGGCACCGCATCGAGCAAGAGCTCATGGACACCTTCAGCGGCGTGTCCATCGATTTTGAGGCGCGCATGAGCGAGTCCTCGCTGGCCCGTCTGTTCTTCCGCATCCGCCTGCCTAAGGCCTACATGGTCCCGGCCGATCTGCAGACCGCTGAGCTGGAGCAGCGGCTGGTACGGGCGGCCCGGTCATGGCCCGAAGGTGTTGCCCAGGTGCTGCGCGAATCCCAACCGCGGGACGTAGCGGAGCGGTTAGTGCCCAAGTGGTCCGACGCGTTCCCGAACAGTTACCGGGTTGATTTTGAGGTGGAGGATGCCCAGGCGGACATTGCCCGCTTTGAGGAATTTGACGCCGCTTACAAGGCTGTCATTGCGGCCGGGAAGGGCCCGGATCAGTGCGCTCCCGGCATGCACGTCTACCTGCCCGCCGGTATCGACGAGCTGGAAGAGGACGCTCGCGTCAAGCTGTACATGGCACACCCGCAAAGCCTGAGCAAGATCCTCCCGTACTTCCACAACCTGGGGCTGGAGGTGCTCGATGAACGGCCCTTCGAAATTGAAACCGCCGACAAACGTGACTTCTTCCTCTACGATCTGGGCCTGCGGTATCCCAAGGGTGTAAACCCATTGACGACGGCGGATCTACTCACCGAGGCGTTTGGTGCCGCAATTACGGGCCTGAGCGAGTCGGATAACTTTGACCAGCTGGTCCTGACCGAGGGCATGCACTCGCGCCAGATCGTCATTCTGCGCGCCTATGCCAAGTACATGCGCCAGATGGGTAACACCAACTCCTTTGGCTTCATTGCCAACACTCTCCTGCACAACGTTGCGGTGACGCGCGGCCTGGTGGAGCTGTTTGAGGCTCGTTTCGATCCCGCTGTTGATGAGCTGGCGCGTCCGGCCCTGCAGGAGGCGATCCACGCCAAGCTCAACGAAGCGCTGGAAAACGTGCCGACCCTGGACGCCGATAGGGTCCTGCGCACCTTCACCAACTTGGTTGATGCCACGCTGCGCACCAACCACTACCGGGAGCGTGAATACCTGAGCCTGAAGCTGGATCCGGGAGCCATCGCTGGCCTACCCGCACCGAAGCCCATGTTCGAGATCTGGGTATATTCCCCCCGCGTGGAAGGCACGCATCTGCGCTTTGGCAAGGTGGCCCGTGGCGGACTGCGCTGGTCCGATCGTCGTGAGGATTTCCGCACCGAGGTGCTGGGCCTGGTCAAGGCACAAACGGTCAAGAACGCCGTCATTGTGCCCACCGGCGCCAAGGGCGGCTTCTTCGCCAAACAGCTCCCCAACCCGGCCGTTGACCGCGGCGCCTGGATCGAGGAAGGCCGCGAAAGCTACAAGACCTTCATCCGGGGCCTGCTGGATGTCACCGACAACCTGGTGGCAACCCCCGACGGCGAGGTGGTGGTGCCGCCGGAGAACGTGGTCCGCCACGACGCCGACGACACCTACATGGTGGTCGCCGCCGACAAGGGCACCGCGTCCTTCTCCGACACGGCTAACGCCATCTCCGCCGAGTACGGCTTCTGGCTGGGCGACGCCTTCGCCTCGGGCGGCTCGGTGGGCTACGACCACAAGGCCATGGGCATCACCGCCCGCGGTGCGTGGGAGTCCGTCAAGCGGCACTTCAGCGAGTTCGGCGTGGACACCCAGACCCAAGAGTTCACAGCCGTGGGCGTGGGCGATATGTCCGGAGACGTGTTCGGCAACGGCATGCTGCGCACCCGCCACGTGCGCCTCGTGGCGGCCTTTGACCACCGCGACATCTTCCTTGACCCCACCCCTGACGCAGGGGCGGCCTTTGATGAGCGCCAGCGCCTGTACGATCTGCCGAGATCGTCCTGGCAGGACTACAACAAGGACCTCATCAGCGCCGGTGGCGGCGTGTTCTCACGCTCACTGAAATCCATCCCGATCTCCCCGGAAGTAGCCGTGGCGTTGGGTCTGCCCGCAGGAACCGTGAAGCTCAGCCCGCCAGAACTACTGCAGGCTGTGTTGTTGGCGCCCACCGATCTGCTCTACAACGGCGGCATCGGCACCTACATCAAGGCCAGCACCGAAACTAATGCCTCGGTAGGAGACAAAGCCAACGATCCCATTCGTGTCGACGGTGCTGATCTGCGCGTAAAGATCATCGGCGAGGGTGGAAACCTGGGCATGACCCAGCGTGGCCGGGTGGAGGCAGCCTTGCACGGGGTCATCTTGAACACGGACGCCATTGATAACTCGGCGGGTGTGGATTGCTCCGATCATGAAGTGAATATCAAGATCTTCGTGGATCGCATGGTGGTCGCCGGCAAGCTGGACCCGGCAGACCGCACAGGTTTCCTGATGTCCATGACGGATGAAATTGGGCAGTTGGTCCTCGAGGACAACATTGAGCAGAACATTCTGCTGCTCAATGATCGAACCAAGGTGGTTCAGTGGAGCCCCAGCTACGAACGGTTCATGAACTGGCTGGAAGAGCACGCCGACCTCGACCGTGAGCTTGAAGCGCTCCCCAGCAATGCGGAGCTGCAGGAACGGCTCGCCTCCGGGCAGGGGCTGACTTCCCCGGAACTTGCCGTGCTGCTGGCGTACGCCAAGATGGAGCTGGCCAAGGCCCTGAGCAGTAGCGACCTGGCGGATGACCCGTGGTTCAAGTCAACCCTGCGCAGCTACTTCCCTACAGAGTTGGCCCAACGCTTTGATGAGGAGCTGGATACGCACCCTCTGCGCCGGGAAATCATTGCCACGGTAGTGGCCAATGACATGGTGAACGTGGGCGGCATCACCTTTGCCTTCCGGGCCATGGAGGAATCCTCTGCCAGCGAAGTGGTGGTTGCCAAGGCTTTTGTGGCCCTGCACGAGATTTTTGATTTCAAGACCATGGCCACCATGCTGCGGGAGCTGCCGCCCAGCTTCCCCACGGAACAGTGGAGCACAGTGCACCTGGACATGCGCCGACTGCTGGACCGTGCGGTGCGCTGGCTGGTCAACGACGGGATCGGGCAGCAGAGCATTCAGGAAGTGGTGAACCGCTTCCAACCGGTGGTGAGCAGTTTGGCACCCCGCATGGGTGACTTCTTCCAAGGCGTTGACGTGGATCGTGTGGAGAATTGGTACAACCGTGCCACCTCCTTTGAGATGCCGGAGGCGTTGGGGCGCCGCTGGGCGGAGCTCTTTGAGACCTTCCCGCTGTTGGATGTGGCCAAGGTTAGCGAGGCTCTGGGTGAACCCCAGGACACCGTCGCCAGCGTTTACTACGCCATCTACAACCGCTACGGTGTGGATGCCTTGCTGGAACGCATCACTGCGCTGCCGCGTAATGATCGGTGGCAGGCTTTGGCCCGTGCCGCTCTGCGCGATGACCTCTACGCGACCACGGCTGATATGACGCGCAACGTCATGAGCAGCACCGAGCCTGAGGCCGCCACCATGGCTCGAATTGAGGCCTGGGAAGCGCAGAATGCGGAGCAGTTGGAGCGGGCCATTAGGATGTTTGCCGAGGTCAACGAGCTGGAAGAGGATGATATGGCTTCGTTGTCGGTAGCATTGAGGCTCTTGCGTTCAATTGTGCGGCGTTAGTCTGCCGCACCTCATCAGTGCATTGCGTCCCTTGTGGATGTAGCCGTACAGATGCATTAGTTAGTGCGGCGCCCGCTGTTCGCAGCGGGCGTCGCCACCCACGTTTAAAGGAGCCCGCATGGCAATCTTTGCCGACATGATCAGGGAGAATCCCGGGTTGGGCCCGGGCGACGCCGAATGGCTGCACCTTTTGGTGGGGGACTGGCAGATGATTGCCGATCTCTCCTTCGCCGACCTCGTTTTGTGGTTCCCGGCTAAAACGGGCGAGGGTCATGTGGCGCTGGCCCATGTGCGCCCTTCCACCTCCCACACCATGTTCCACGCAGACTTTGTGGGGGAGCGGATCCAACCCGAACTCGAGCCGCTGGTCCAGGCAGCGTGGAAGAGTCAAAATATTGAGCGTTCTCAGGAAACCAAAATTTGGAGTCCTGAAATGGCTATGCGGGTGGAGGCCATTCCCATGGTGCGCAACGGCCGAACTCTGGCTGTCATCACCTCGCACATGGATCTTTCCAGCTCACGGATGCCGTCCCGGCTGGAACTCACTTACCGGCAGTGCGCTTACGATCTTTTGAAGATGGGCACCCTAGGGCTGTGGCCCGATTTTGCTTCTCCCACCGGTTCCCGCCGTGGAGCCCCGCGTGTGGGAGATGGTTTGCTCCGCCTCGATGTGGATGGCATTGTGCAATATGCCAGCCCCAACGGTGTCTCGGCGTTCCGCCGCTTGGGCGATGGTGAGTCCCTCGAAGGCCGCTCACTTGCGGAAGTCACCACCGGGTTGCTCAAGGACCGGCGCATGGTGGATGAATCATTGCCGCTGGTGGTGACCGGGCGGATGCCCTGGCGCACTGAAATTGAATCCCGTGGCGTCAGCCTGTCGCTGCGGGCCATTCCCTTGCGTGATGGCTCAGAACGTTTTGGTGCCTTGGTGTTGTGCCGTGATGTCTCGGAGCTGCGCCGGAGGGAACAGGAGCTGGTGACCAAGGACGCTACCATCCGCGAGATCCACCACCGCGTAAAGAACAACCTGCAGACCGTGGCCGCGTTGCTGCGCATGCAATCCCGCCGGATGCACAGCGAGGAAGGCAAGCAGGGCTTGGAGCAGGCCATGCGTCGAGTAGCCACGATTGCTTTGGTGCATGAAACGCTGTCCCAAGGGCTGGCGCAAAACGTTGACTTCGACGAGCTGATTGACCGGCAGTTCCGGCTGTCCGCCGAGGTGGCCTCACCGGCGCAGCGGGTGCTGACCGAACGTGAAGGCGCTTTTGGAGAGTTGCCCAGCGATTTCGCGACCCCATTGGCGCTGGTAATTAACGAACTGGTGACCAATGCCGTTGAACACGGACTGCAGGAGCGTGGGGGCACTGTCTGGTTGATGGCCAACAGGTTTAAGAATGGTGCAGGGGATGACGCGCTGACCGTGAAAATTGCGGACGACGGCGTGGGGTTGCCTGAAGGGAACATCGCCGAGGGCTTGGGGCTGCAAATTGTGCGGACCCTTGTCACCAGTGAACTCGGCGGCACCATTGATTGGGCACCGCGCGAAGGCGGCGGCACGGTGGTGGAGCTACAGATGGCGCTGATCAGCAGGCATTGATTTGCCGGTCTTGGTTGAGACTGCAGCTGATGCGATTTGCGGGGTTGAGATTGCAGCTGAGGCGATAAAAATCGGGTAATTGTCGCATCTGCTGCAGTTTGAACTGGGATCGCGGCGCGGCCTGGCGGGTTTAGCGGCAGTAGGTCCAAACCCGGGGCTAGAACTCCGCTAATCCAAATCCGGAGTTAAAAAACTGACCCGCAGCAATCAAAAGATTGCTGCGGGTCAGTTGGAGCGATTACTAGCTGGCGCGACGGGCGCGAGCTGCGCGGCGCTTCATAGCGCGACGCTCGTCTTCACTCAGGCCACCCCAGACGCCTGCGTCCTGTCCGGATTCGATAGCCCACTTCAAGCAGGTGTCAATCACGGGGCAGCGACGGCAAACGCTTTTTGCTTCCTCGATCTGCAGCAAAGCCGGTCCGGTGTTTCCCACTGGGAAAAACAGCTCCGGGTCCTTGTCGAGGCAGGCTGCGCGACTACGCCAGTCCATGCTGATCAATCACTCCTTTTAGAATGGGAGGCTACTTGTGAAAAATTTCACGTTAGGCCACATAAGAAAGGGCCCTATCTGGGCCCCTTTAGGTCATTGACTTAAGACTGTCATGTTAACTCTGGGTAAACAAGGGGTTGAGGGGGAAATAGTAGCCTATAAGCGTGAGCGATGCGTCACAATGACTCAGGGTTTCGCGGCCACTTTACTGCTATCTCCGATAGGGTGCTGTTGTGCGCAACGATCCTCAAACCCCAGCTGACCTGCCCCTCCCAGAGGACCACGACCCGGTGGATTCAGCCCTAGATGGCAGTCCCAACAATGGCCCAGTAACCCGCCCGCTGGGAGTCTTTGTCGTCACCGTGGTGGTGGGACTGGAAGCGTTGGCGCTTGGAGTTCTGGGTGTTTGGTCAATCTTCTCCCTGCTGACACAGCCCAGCTATTCTTTGGCGAGCTCAATCTTTTTGACGGTGCTCCTTTTGGGGTTGGCCGCCGGCTTAGCAGCTGTGGCGATCAACGCTTTCAAGGGACTTCGCTGGACCCGGTCAGCCGCCTTTGTCTGGCAATTACTCATGGTGGCCATCGCCGTGCCAGCACTCTTGGAAGGCCAAGTGCTCCTGGGTTTGGTGCTTTTACTGCCGCCATTAGCTGTTGCCTACTTCTTGTTCACACCCAAAGTGGTGGAGTTCTCGCTGCGGACAACAGCCGAAGACTCCCAAGAAGGCGAAGGCAAAGTCCTCTAGCTTTCCTGGTCCTGTTCTCAACCTTGGACACAGGCACGCCAGGAAGAGACCCAGGCACGCTAGCCAGAGCTGGCCGTTGGTGAACCCCCGCTGAAGGGGAACTGGAACCACTCCCTGCGTAGGGCATCGATCAAGACGGCGCGTCCGGGAGGTTCTGATCCGGCAGTGTCTAGCCGAACGCCGAAGAGTTCCCCATCTGTGGCTCGCTGCGGCCGCAGGACCACCCCCTGTTGGGCGGTCCTCAAGCCCCATTCAAGCGGTAGGCGCGACATCGCAGGCCCAGGATAGGGCAGAGCTACTACCAGTACACCTCCTGCAGCTAAGTATTGGTTGGCGATCTGAAGCTGCTCCGCTGCCAGAGTTAGGGGGTTGTCTGCGAGCAGCACTTTGCTGGTCGTGTCAAAGGACGTGTCGGCCGAGACATCGCTCAGCCAGGTTGCGGTGGCAAGGTGTGCAAGCATCCGCAGGAAGCTGCTCTTTCCTGTTTGTGGACCGCCCAGCACGGGAAGTACGGTGCCAGGTTCGAGTCGGACGCTCACGGGATCTTCTCCGTCCCCGCCGATCCCCATTATCAGCGACATGCCAGCACCAGTGCCAGAAGAGGTCTGAGGGAGCGCCGCAAGGCCGCTCAGTTCGGCGAGTTTGATGAGTTGTGCCGGGGAGACGGACTCCGGCAAGGGGCTGACTCGCAGGGCTCGCCCCGTAAAAGAGTGTGCTCTAAGCTGCCGTGGTTTTCTGGAAACCGACATTGTCGCCGTGGACACACCCAGCTGCGCTACGTGCATGCTATTCGTGAGCGGATCGGCATTGACAGAGTTGATGGGTCCGTCCACCGCGGCCCGCCCGGGCAGCGGAGCAAACTGTGGAATGCGCGGCCACAGCATTGTGGATTCCGCAGGGCTCCCGTTGCTCAAATACATTCTGTTGGGAATGGCGGCCATGAATCCAGCGGTGAGCAGCTCCCGTCCACCGCCAACCACCACGATCAGATTCTTTCCTCCGAAGCGGACCAACTCAGCAATGACATCTTCGGCCTCGTGCCACGGGCTAGATCTGAAGGCAGAGGCCCAACGGCCCCAATCGGTGATGCACAGCAGCAGCGGGTGTGTGCTGGTTCCGGCAGAATCCCTCAACCGCTTGACCAAATGCGCCGCTGCCCGCAGATGCTGAGGCGTCAAATAACTACCCACCCAAGAATTGGTGGCGAATTCCTGAAGCGAACCATCGGCATCGAGGAGGTACAGCAAAGGAACCGTGGAGGAATCTGACTCCGGTGCGTCCGTGGGCTCCGGTAAGTCGGCCGCGGAATACAAAACTCTGTCCACCAATAGAGCCACGGCACGGGAGGTTTCCGAAGCCGTCCCGAAACACGCCACATGGGAATGCTGCAGAGGCAGCCACACTAGGGGCTTCAGGCGCTGCTGTTCCGGTAAATCCATCAGCCCCAGTAACACTGTTCCTGGGCCGCTCGCAGCCTCCGCCACCGACAGGTGCTCGGAAAGGTCATTGAGCATGAACTTTCCCTCGTCGGCAAGGGACACTTCGCTCGGTAATTCGGGAGCCACCACGGCCGGAGCAGCAACTAGGGCAGAGTCGTCCGCGCAAGCCTGGCGCCACGCCTGCGTCATCAGCTCCGCCACTCCATCAACTCCACTGGCGGTCGCTGTACCTGCAGATCCCGCCCATGATCCCGAAGCGCCACTGTCCAGCTCCGCTTCGTCCGCGCGCTTCACCCGCGGCACAAGTCCCGCGCCAGAGAGCGGCAAGCCCAGAACAGCGCTTTGAAACTCTTCAGCACCACCACCCGCCCGGCTGATATAGGCACGACCTGGAGTGGCGACGGCGATGTCTGCCGCTACCGTGCTGCCAATAACGTCGACCGAATCAAAGCCGGATTGCACCCGCAAACAAATGGAACTGGTGACGTTAGCGCGAATATCGGCGTTCACCGCACCTTGAGGCCGTTGCGTGGCCATAACTAGGTGAATACCCAAAGACCGTCCCACCGCAGCAATCCGCATGAGCTCGGCCATAGCCTCAGGGAACTGGTCCACCAACACACGGAATTCATCAATCACTATCACCAGGTGTGCCATGCCATAACCGGAAGCGCCGTTTCCCAGCAGGTGAGCGTGGGTGCGGTAGGCGTCACTGTCAGCAGTATCGACTGTCGACAGTGCGGCTTCGCGCCGGCGCAACTCCGCCCGCAGCGACGCCAAGGTTCGATCCAGCCCGTGGCCACCCAGATCGGTGACCAGCGAACTGGTGTGCGGCAGCTTCCCTAAGGTGCCCAGCCCAGCACCACCCTTGAAATCAACGAAGACAAACTGCAGGTCAGCAGGGGAGTGGGCGCCGGCAAGACTACCCACCAGGGTCCGTAGAAACTCCGACTTTCCCGAACCAGTAGTCCCACCCACAAGCAGGTGCGGGCCGTCCTGCTGAAAATTGAACAATGTGAGTCCGGCCAACGACCTACCGATGGGCACCGGCAGCAACGGGCCACCCGCTGACCGCGCCCATGCCGTAGTCAAGGAAGCGGCATTGCACTCCTCGGATAATGGAAGATAATTTGCGGCGAGGGAACCGTCGGCTTCTTGCCTCTGTGTAGCCGCCATCCAGGCACGACGCCGGGCATGACCAGCAAATACTTTTGGCGGCACACCGTCGGGAATGAAATCCTGTCCAGCCCACGAAGCAGCAAGACCTGGTCCATCCGCACGGAGCATGATCAGGTTTCGCTCCGAGGAAGCTGCCGGACCAGTATCGGTATCGTTCACAGTGAAGTGGAGAGTACGGACGCAGGAACCCCAAGCCATTCCAGCACTATCAACATTCCCCACCATGAGGAGCACACAAGGCGCCGCATAGGAGCCGTCGCCAACAGGCCGGGATGTGCTGGCGAGCGCCTGCTGCGTGGCAGCTGCGGAAAGGGTGACTCGGGTGTGGGGCAGGAATCGGGCAGCCCATGGAAGGCTGTCCGCCGGACCCCACAAAACCACTGGGATAGCGGCCGCATCAAGTTGCATCAAAACGAAGTTCAGCAGCGCCAGAACTGGTCCCCCGGGACCGCCGATGGTCGTGGGCTCCACGCTTAAAGGAACGGTGAAGGGCTGCGCATGCAGGCGAGGAGCAGTAAACCCCGGATCGTGAGGTTCCGGGGCGATTTGTGCGGCACGGGATGCAACCCCCACCCGAATGGCAAGCTCAAGCGGAGATGAGGAATCTGGCCCCGCAACTGTGGGGGTGGGTTGGCTGCTTGGGAGCTCCAACACGAGAGTTGCGGCGTCAGGAAATGTCCGCTCGGCCCGCTCGGTGTCGCGGTCAACGGCGTGTGAGACCTCGACGCGGAACGCCTTGCGGCGTCTGCCTCCGCCAAGTAGCGGGACAAGCACGGTCACCGCTCCCATGGCAGCGAAGGCCAGAAACATCGGTGACCCCGTAAATACTGCCAACGCTGTGCCCAACAACAGTGGAAGCAGCCCCGTCAGCAGCATCGTTAATGAAGCGCGGGAAGACCCGGAAAGATGGGGTAAGGCAATAGTCTCCGTGGCTGAAAGATTCAGTAGGCCGGCAGCAGCGGTCGTTGCAGTCACGGATGCTCCTCGAGTCGACACGCCGCTAGCAGCAGCACCAGAAGAAGAACAGGCATTAGGCGCGGACACCGAGGAGCTCAGCGGTGAAGCATCGGTGGGATGTTGTGGGGGAAGTCGGAGCTCCACAAGGGAGTTCCCGCAGCTGACGCGGTGCCCGGTCTCCAGAGTTACTGCGTCATTGATGGCTTGGGCGCTCGCCGTAGGCCCGTCTGCGAGCCGATGAAGTAAGAATCCCGAGGAGCCGTGAGCCGCCGTCAAGGTGATACGTGCGGAGCCCACCACCAAGGTTCCGTGGTGCCGGGACAGAGCAGGATCCGGCAGATGCAGCCGGCACTTCCCTCGGCCCAGACTGTACGTCCCTCGATGCAGAGCAAAGACAGTTCCAGCGGCAGGACCTGAACAAACAACCAAAAGTGCCAAAGCCCCAGCGCCTGAAGATTCTGCCGCGTCGTGCGTTTCAACCCCTACGGGCACCGTGCCGGCAGGCCACGCAACGACCACTGCCCCGTCGCACAAAGGTGCGGTTCCGGGAGTCAGCGTGTCAAGCGACTGTCCGGCCACTGTGAAGACACAGCCTGGCCATTGCAATTCCAATCCCTGCCGTAGAGAGACGCCGGAGCATCCTGCCCCAGCAGCACCGGGCGGCCACAAGATACTGAGCTCCTGCGCCGAAAAACCCGTATCTTCCGCAGAAGCCCCTGCCACCAGTGTGATCTCCAGCCTCATCGCTCCTCCCTGCCAGGCCAACTCGCCAGGGCTGCCAGCCCGGTCCGTAACCGCCTTCTCACTCCGAGCCTAGAAGAGTGGTGCGCGGTGGTGGGGCCGGACATGGTGCTTTGTGAGGACGGAAAGCGGACACGCCAGCTGTGGGGGAAGAAACGGCGGCGCCTGTGACCGTTGCCACGTATGCAGGGCCCATAGATAACGGTCAGGTAACCTAGGGAGGTAGACCATGGCACTGCTGTGCCCAATACATCGCCACCAAGCATTACGGGAGAGTTTGTGAACGCTGACCTAGTCGTCGTCGGTTCGGGTTTCTTTGGCCTGACCATTGCAGAACGTGCCGCCACCGAGTTGGGCCTGAAGGTTGCCGTCCTGGACCGCCGCCACCACATTGGCGGCAACGCCTACAGTGAGAACGAGGCGCAGACCGGCATTGAGGTGCACCGCTACGGCGCGCACCTGTTCCACACCTCCAACGAGCGCGTGTGGGAGTACGTGAACCGCTTCACCGCGTTCACCAACTACCAGCACAAGGTGTACACCTCCCACAAGGGTGAGGTCTACCAGATGCCCATCAACTTGGGCACCATCAACCAGTTTTTCCGTTCGTCCATGGGCCCGGGTGAGGCGCGTGCGCTGATCCAGGAGCAGGCTGGCGAGCTTGCCGGCACGGATCCCACGAACCTGAACGACAAGGGCATCCAACTGATTGGCCGCCCCCTGTATGAGGCGTTCATCAAGCACTACACGGGCAAGCAGTGGCAGACGGACCCCAAGGACCTGCCGGCCGAGATCATCTCCCGACTGCCTGTCCGTTACAACTATGACAACCGCTACTTCTCCGACACCCACGAGGGCCTGCCGGTAGACGGCTACACTGCGTGGATCGAGCGTATGGCGGACCACCCGAACATTGAAGTCGTGCTGAACACTGACTTCTTTGACGACGGCGTGTACGGCCGCAAGGCTGTCACCGGCCAGGTCCCGGTCATCTACACCGGCGCCGTGGACCGCTACTTTGACTACGCGGAGGGCGATCTGTCCTGGCGCACCATTGATCTGGAGCAGGAAGTTCTCCCCATTGAGGACTTCCAGGGCTGCTCGGTCATGAACTACCCGGATGAGGAGCAGAAGTTCACGCGCATCCACGAGTTCCGGCACTTCCACCCGGAGCGCTCCTACACCAAGGACGCCACGGTCATCATGCGCGAGTTCTCCCGCTTCGCCGAGAAGGGCGACGAGCCGTACTACCCCGTGAACACAAGCGATGACCGCAGTAAGCTGCTGGCCTACCGCGACCTGGCCCGCGGCGAAAAGGACGTCCTCTTCGGCGGACGCCTGGGCACCTACAAGTACCTCGACATGCACATGGCCATCGGTTCGGCCCTGAACATGTACGACAACAAGATCAAGCCGCACTTCACCGGCGGTGCGAAGCTGCAAAGCGGAGGAGTTGACGCGTGAGCGTAACTGAGAGTTTGGAAAGTACGACGGCGGCACCCGAGGCCCAGCAGTGGCGCACACTCCAGCGGGTAATACTGCCGGAGCAGAGTCAGATGGACACGGCGCCTCTTTACATGGACACCGGAAGTGCCATGGGGGTGCAGATCCCTACCGTGGGAGCCGGCAACACCATGCGAGATGCTCAGACGTCCCAGACAGTGAGCGCCCCCAGCAAGGAAGTCCACGTTGAAGACTTCCTGTCTCGTTATTCAACCTCGGTCCGCCCCGGCGAGCGAGTTTCCTTTGGAACGTACTTCAATGCCTTCCCGGCAAGCTACTGGCGCCGCTGGACCACTGTGGACAGCGTCCGGCTCACCGTAGCCACATCTGGAGTCGGCGCGGTGATCGTCTACAAGTCGAACGCCCGCGGCGCGCTGCAGCGCGTAGACTCCGTCCGCGTTGAAGGCGATGCAGTCAGCAACTTTGACCTTTCACTGAAACCGTTTGGCGACGGTGGATGGTACTGGTTTGATCTCGTTGCGGGATCTGCGCCGCTGGTACTCAAGGGCGCCGAATGGCAGTCCGAAGGCGAGGCGCGGACACCCGGCACCATCACGCTGGAAATCACCACGCTCAACAAGACTGACTTCTGCATCAACAACCTGCGCCTCCTCTCGGAGGACCCGCAGGCACTGGAACACGTCAAGGAACTGATCCTGGTGGACCAGGGAACCCAGAAGGTCGCAGATGCCGAAGGGTTTGCCGAGGTGGCACAAGCCCTCGCCGGCAAGCTGCGCATCATCAACCAGGACAACCTGGGCGGCTCGGGCGGCTTTGCTCGCGGCATGTACGAGGCCGTTCAAAACGGTAGCGACTACGCCCTTTTGATGGATGATGACGTCGTGGTTGAACCGGAGAGCATCATTCGGCTGCTGACGTTCGCCGATCTGTGCAAGACGCCCACCATCGTGGGCGGGCACATGTTCGACCTCTACAACCGCACCGTTCTTCACACCTTCGGCGAGGTCGTCAACCCGTACGCCTTCCAGCCCGACCTACCCAGCGGTGAGATGACCCTGGGCCACGACTTCGTGGGCTCAAACCTGCGCCACACCGGCTGGATGCACCGCCGCGTAGACGTGGACTACAACGGCTGGTGGATGTGCATGATCCCCACCCAGGTGATCCGCGAAATCGGCCTGTCGCTGCCCGTCTTCATCAAGTGGGACGACGCCGAATACGGCCTGCGTGCCAAGGCCGCAGGTTACCCCACGGTGTCCATGCCTGGTGCAGCAGTGTGGCACGTTTCCTGGATCGACAAGGACGACCTAGTTGGCTGGCAGGCGTACTTCCATGCCCGCAACCGTTTCATTGCAGCCCTGATCCACAGTCCCTACGAGTTTGGCGGCAAGGTGGTGCGCCAGTCGTACGCCTTCGACGTGAAGCACCTGGTGTCCATGCAGTATGCCACTGCCCAGGGCCGCATCATGGCACTGCGCGACCTGCTGAATGGCCCAGACCAGCTGCACAGCCTGCTGCCGGGCAAACTGCCGGAAATCCGCTCCATGATGAGCGGCTTTACCGACTCACAGTTCTCCGCCGACCCCGACTCCTACCCGGCACCGAAGATGGACAAGCCGCCCAAGCGCGGACAGGGTGTCACCCCGCCGTCATACGTTGGCCTGTTGCCCTGGGCTGCCAAGACCGTGATCCGCCAGCTGTCGCTGCCGGTGTCCGGCTCAAGCAAGGAACGCCCCCAGACCAACGTGGCCCACCAGGACAACCGCTGGTGGCGTATGTCCCAGTACGATTCGGCAGTGGTGTCCAACGCCGAAGGAACTGGTGCCTCCTGGTACAAGCGCGACCCCAAGCAGTTGCGCAAGATGATGGCGGAAAGTGCCAAGCTGCATGCTGCCCTGTTGCGGGACTGGCACAAGCTGAGCACGCAGTACAAGAATGCCCTGCGCGAGATCACCTCTATTGAGGCGTGGGAAAAGACCTTTGCTGCCCATAGTGAAAAAAGCGGGAAATAGCCACACATGACGCAATCGAACAGTGAGCTAGTACGCCCCGGTGTCAGTGGCGGACTGGCAGATGTGGTGCGAGCACGCTTCCTCTTGAAGCTTTTGGTCCGCAAGGAGCTGAAAGTCCGTTACCGCGGTTCTGTCTTGGGCCTGTTGTGGTCTTATGTAAAGCCCGGTGTTCAGTTTGTGGTGTTCTACGTGGCGCTCGGTGTTTTCATGGGGTTGGAACAAAGTCCGGCGAACAAGTCGGGGTTGCCCAACTATGCGATCTACTTGTTCTCGGGCATTGTTCTGATCAACTTCTTCACCGAAGCCCTGGGAAACGCGTCCCGCTCTATCGTGGGAAATGGCGGGTTAATCAAGAAAATCTACCTTCCGCGGCAGCTGTTCCCAGTTGCCTCGGTATGGGTCTCAGCCGTTCACTTCTTCCCGCAGCTATTGATCCTGCTCGTGGCCTGTCTGTTTAGTGGCTGGCACCCGTCGCTATTGCAAGTGGCTGCAGCGGTGATGGGGTTCATCATTGTTGCTCTGCTGGCTACGGGACTGGGCCTGCTCTTCGGTGCGGCCAACGTGTACTTCAGGGACTCGGAAAACTTCGTGGACATGCTCCTCATGGTTGCTACATGGGCTTCACCGGTGATGTACTCATGGACCATGGTGCAGGGTAAATTGGGTGATTTTTGGTTCTTTATTTATCAGCTGAACCCCATCACCGTGGCCGTGGAAACCTTCCACTATGCGTTCTGGCTGCCCACAACTGACGAGAGCGCCAGCATCCCACCCAACTTGTTGTCCTTATGGGTTCCGGTGGCATTGGTAACGTCAGCAGTTGTCCTTTTGTGGGGACAGCTGACCTTCCGCAGGCTTGAAGGCCGATTCGCGCAGGAGCTTTAAGATGACAATAGCCATCGAAGTAAAAGGCATTGACAAGCAGTTTGTGCTGCGGCATTCCCGCTCAATCAAAGAGGCATTTGTTTGGTTGATCAAAGGACGCAAGGGCGATCTCTCCGAGAAGTTCCATGCCTTGAAGGGTGTGGACCTGGATGTGAAGCAGGGAGAAACTGTTGCACTGCTGGGTTTCAACGGCTCCGGTAAATCCACCTTGCTCAAGCACATTTCGGGGGTGATGATCCCAGACAGCGGAACCGTCCGCACACGCGGACGGGTTGCCGGCCTTATCGAGGTTGGTGCCGGGTTCCACCACGACCTTTCCGGCCGTGACAACGTTTACCTCAACGGTGCCATCCTGGGCATGACAGAGGACCAGATCAACGAACGCTTCCAATCGATTGTGGACTTTGCCGAGATCGGCCAGTTCATCGACACGGAAGTGAAGTTCTACTCCTCAGGCATGTACCTCCGTCTGGCGTTCTCCGTTGCTGTCCACACAGATCCCGAAGTCTTCCTCGTGGATGAGATCCTGGCCGTGGGAGATGAGCCATTCCAGAAGAAGTGCATCGCCAAGATTCAAGAGCTGGCCGCTGAAGGTAAAACGCTTGTTGTTGTCAGTCATGATCTGGACCTCGTCTCACGAATCTGTAGTCGTGGAGTATTGCTGGATCACGGTGAAGTACGTTTTGATGGGCCCATTCACGAGGCTGTTGCAAAGATGCGCGGTCAGTGAAGCAGGGGTCATCGACTCAAGCCCGCAATAAACGCCTTGACCTTCAAGGGCTCCGAACCCTGGCAGTTGGGCTCGTCATCGTTTACCACCTGTTCCCAGGTAAGTTATCAGGGGGCTTTATTGGTGTTGACATTTTCTTGGTCATATCCGGGTACCTGATCGTAGGATCGCTGGTGCGGGAATTAGCCAATACTGGGACCGTGAAGCTAGCGACTTTTTACGCTCGAAGGATTCGGCGCCTACTTCCGGCCAGTACAGTGGTGTTGCTCAGCGTCATGGTGGCCTCTGTCCTCGTGCTGCCGCAAAGCCGTTGGCAAGAGGTAGCACGCGATGTAGTTGCCTCGGCCTTGCAAATTCAGAACTGGAACCAGGCCTTTGGGTCAACCAGTTATGAGTCTGCCGGAGAGCTCGTCTCTCCCGTGCAGCATTTTTGGTCTCTGGCGGTGGAAGAACAGTTCTATCTGATCATTCCGTTAATGCTGCTTTTGGCCGTTCTGTGTGGACGCAAAGTAAGACTAGACGCCAAGAGCTCTGCTCTGTGGTTTCTCGTCATTCTTTCAGCGGCATCCTTTGTTCATTCAGTTGTGTTCTCGTTCCAGAATCACGACATCGCGTACTTTGCCACCACAACACGTATGTGGGAATTGGTGCTGGGTGGACTTACGGCGTTAGTTTTTTCCTCGCTTCGGCTCAGCTCCCTTGCCCAGTTGGTAGCCGGGTGGATGGGATTGGCGATGGTGCTTGTCAGCGCAGTGTCCTTCCAGACAACGATGGCCTTCCCCGGATACATTGCCCTCCTGCCAGTTATTGGTACTGTGCTGATCATCCTCGCAGGGGCTCCTGCAAAGAGTGGCTACGAACTTAACCGATTTGGCTTCTCCCGTGTTCTGAGCTTGCGGCCTGTGACCTATCTTGGAGACATTTCCTACTCGTTGTACCTCTGGCATTGGCCCGTCATTGTTTTCTATATCTTGCTCAAAGGTCACCATCCGGGCGTTGGCGGCGGTGCAGGTATTCTGACGCTCAGCCTTGTGCTCGCATCGCTTAGCTACCACCTGATTGAACAACGCTTCCGCTCCGGCAAGCCATCAGTTCAAGCTGGAGGACGAAGGTTCCGTCCCAGAGTAAGGAACCATTCAGCCTACGGTTTGGCGGCGTGCCTCATTGTGGTGAGCTGTCTGAGTGCTGCCTGGCCGTGGTCTGTGGTCCAGTTGAAATCGGTTCAGGCTGTCCCAGAAACGGCGTCTGCTGACTATCCGGGTGCGATGGCTTTCGATGCAATCAAGCCGGCCAAGGTTCCATCAGGAATCCCTATTAGCCCGGATCCCGCAATTGCCATGAAGGATATGTCCCGAACTTACAAGGACGGTTGCGCGGTTTACGACCCTGCAAAGATATCAGATTCGCAGTGCCAGTATGGAGATATCGGGGGATCCAAATCCTTGGTCCTGGTAGGCGACTCGCATGCCGGCCAGTATCTGGACCCTCTGGCAGCTATTGGCAGCAGGAATGGTTGGAAGGTCCGTGCCATGGTTCGTGACGGCTGCCCGTTTAGTGCGGCACCTGCCTCAAGTGCCACTGCCACGTACACGAACTGTTCGAGCCAGAATGCAGTTTCACTGAAAAAAATTCTCAAACAAAAACCTGACCGGGTCGTGATCTCTGGCATGACGCCTTACGGATACAAGAAATCGCTGAAATGGGGGTGGGCCAGTGACGCTGTTCTGGTTGAAGGCTATGTCAAGATGCTCCGGCCGCTTCAGGCTGCCGGGATCACAGTCAGTGTCGTAGCAGACATGCCTTACCCAGAACGATCAATTCCCGATTGTGTGGTGCAGCAAGGCGCTGGCGCAGCGGAGTGCGTGACCACCCGGAACCACCTCAAAGATCCTTTACTGACCGCTGCATTGAAAGTGGGAAACGTCCAGACTATTGACCTGACTTCTCATCTTTGCAAGACCGACTCTTGCCCGCCGGTGATCGGCAACGTCCTGGTATTCCGAGACAATCACATGACCACAACCTTTGCGAAGACATTGGAAGAACCACTGGCAGAGGCACTCGGTCTGCTGTAATTTCTTGGATGCCAAGGGCTGAGACGATTTCATCCACGCCGGTTGGACGGTTGCCTATTCTTTGTGCACGGAAGACTTGAAACGCGACGACTTAGCCACGAATCCGGGATACACCCCCGCTCAGGTTGCTCACACTTTAGGTAAAACGCGCCGATTGGGTCGGAATCAACTCCCTGGATCTTCCAAATTATTGCCTTGGATCGACGAGAATGCCAGGCATCCACGAAAAAGATCCAGGAGAGAGCAGCTAGCAGGAGATGAGCTCATAGAGTTTGGCCGTTCCCTGTCTATCTACTAGAACAACTCGCGGAGATCCACCCACATTGACGAATCCCGGGTACAGCAAAGATCCTTCGTAGAACCCGAGGTAGCTTGGGCCAAAATCCAAAATATACTGAACGTTCAAAGCCGTGGCCTGTTCGCAACTTGCGGATCCAGGCAATGCGTAAGCAAGATTGGTGGCCATGTCAGCAATGTGACGACCCGGTCCCGACGCCTGCAAACCGTATTGCGTCACTTTACGTCCGGAAACGGCAAAGGCAAAGGAACCACCATTGAAAGGATTTACAGCGATAACTGCATCAGCGGGGACCGTTTCAGAAAGTCTTTCCATCAGGACTAGTTCATCAGTTGAAACCCACGGTTCAGCGTTGGCACGCAACGCAGATGAAATAGGTGGAGTCAATGAAATTGGCAGACTTACTCTGCTTGGATGCACTGCCGTAAGAATCAAGGCCCCGATGACCAAGCTGCCAGCGACAGTCTGGACAGTGGTAGTTTCCAACCGGTCAAAGTCAAAGGAGGGAAAACGCCTCAGTCCTTCCAGAGCCATGGCCACTCGTTGAGTGAGGATATCGGCAATTCCGGCAATTCCGGCCGAAGCCAGTACCACCATGAAGATCGGAATCAGCGCAGCTAATCGGGGGGTGTCTTCATACCAAATACCCACCAGAATATTTCGCAAAGGACCACTTGGAGCAGCGGCAGCCACCACGTAGAGACCAGCGGAGAGCGCGAAGGCTCCAGCCATCCAGTACCCTTTTCGGCGTATGACAATGAAAATAATTCCGACTAAAGCCAACACGGAGGCGGGCCAGTTGAGACTGTTATTTGTCAGTCGGCCGGTGGCAACGTTCGCGAGTGCCTCCCATGCGCTTCCGCCCGGCTGCCATTGGTCGTAGGAGAGGACTAAAAGACTCCAGACGACGCAGTAGGACATGACCACAGGAACTGCGAGTGCAAGGCATTGGAATGGAACTGCAAAGCGGTGCTTTTCCTCATAAAATCGCCGAAGATGCCGGGCACCAACACCGATAAGCATTGGCACTGAGAAAACCATCAATGCCGCAAATCCGTTGGGCTGCGATGTGAACAGAGCAGTACTGCCAATCGTCAACATCATGACCGATGCGTAGTGGCTCATCATCTTCGAGTGCAGTAGCCGGAACACACCCGCTAGTGCTATGAGGACTAGGGGTAACAGGCAGTACGACAGCAGATTTGGAAGCAACGGACCACGTTGGATTGCTTGGAAGGGGAATACCCAAAATGTCGCAGAAAGAATTCCAGCCCCCACGAGAACGACTGTTCTGCTTCCCAGAATGCTGCGTACCAGGGCAATACAGGCAAAGGGCCAAAGTACGGAACTAACTACGAGGGTCAAGACGTTTTCGGCCACAAACACATTGACTTGGCATAGTTGCGCAATCAGTGCAGCTATGGAATGCCAAGCTGCTGGATAGATGGCCCAAGCGCTATCGGGGTTAATCATTTGCCCAAGAGTCAACGACGAGGCGTTGCCGGTCTGAATGATGTATTGGATGGCATTGAGGTGAAAAGCGTTGTCATAGGCTTGGATAAAGCTATCTGGCGTACCAACGTCACGAATGAACCACCGTCCGATGAGGGACAGAGGCACAAGTAAAGCCGGCACGTAGACCAGGATTTCTTGCAGCCGCTGAGGTTGCGACAAAGGTGTGGACACTAGATTTGTAGGAAGCTGGGATCGAATGACCCAAACCAGCGCTGAAGCCGTTCCGGTGAATACCGCCAGGATCCAGATGTTCCAATGAAGGTTTAACAGTCCGCCGACTATTCCAGCAGCACCTACAAGTCCCGTAGACGCAACAGGAGCCATGGCTACGAGGGAAAAGCGACGAAGGCCGAGGGCCCAGCAGAGCAGCAAACCGGGTAATAGTAGTAATGCGAGGGCAACGAAGATGGAGGGCAGTGTCTGCCACCAGTTCATAAGAAAGTCTCGCTCCGTACTAGCCCAAAGGAATAGAGTACCCACTCCGTGGCAGTTATTTGCCTAAGATGGCGTGTGATCTTGCTCCCTAGTCTCATAGCCTGAGCGAGCGCTGGTGCAAAGTGGCGCATTCGGGGCTATGGGTGGGGATATGGGTTGGTGGGGTGAGTTCAGGAACAGGCAAAGTCTGCGATCAGGTCGGCGGTTTAGATCACATATGAAAGTGCCGAACAACAAATCCCTATAATCTAGTACCTAAGCCCTGACTTCGACTGTCCAGCTCGAGGTCGTCAATGCGCGAAAGAAGAAGGCTAAAAAAACGTGAAGATCGCTGTCATCGCCCTCGGTAAAATCGGCCTCCCCCTGGCTGTTCAGTTTGCTTCCAAAGGCCACGAGGTTGTGGGTGTCGACGTCAACCAGACCGTAGTGGACCTGGTCAACGCAGGCCAGGAGCCATTCCCCGGTGAAGCACACTTACAGGAGAAACTTTCTGAACTTGTGCCAGCGGGAGCGCTGCGCGCCACCACCGACTATGCCCAAGCTGTTCCGGGTGCCGACGCCGTGGTCCTTGTGGTGCCGTTGTTCGTTGACAAAGATGCCAATCCAGACTTCGGCTGGATGGATACAGCCACTGCTGAGCTGGCCCGCCACCTCACCCCAAACACCCTGGTTGCCTACGAGACCACCCTCCCTGTCGGAACTACACGTTCACGATGGAAGCCGGCCCTTGAGGCTGGCTCCGGTCTGGTTGAAGGTACGGACTTCCACTTGGTATTTTCTCCTGAGCGAGTTCTCACAGGCCGTGTTTTTGAAGATCTGCGCAAGTACCCCAAGTTGATTGGTGGACTTTCTGAAGCCGGTGCTGCCAAGGCCGTGGAATTCTACGAGTCTGTCCTGGACTTCGATGGGCGCCCCGATCTGAACCGCGCCAACGGCGTCTGGGACTTGGGTTCGGCAGAAGCTTCAGAGCTCGCCAAGCTCGCTGAGACTACCTACCGTGACGTGAACATTGGCCTGGCCAACCAGTTTGCCCGTTTCGCAGCAAAGACAGGCATCGACATCTACCAGGTCATTGCGGCTTCGAACTCGCAGCCTTTTAGTCACATCCACCAGCCCGGCATCGCCGTTGGTGGACACTGCATCCCTGTTTACCCGCGCCTGTACCTGTGGAACGATCCGGATGCAACTGTTGTACGAGCCGCCCGCGCAGCAAATGCCGACATGCCTGATTACACCGTTGGTCTTCTTGAAGGTGCCTATGGGGACCTGACCGGGGCACGCGTCGTCGTCCTCGGTGCTGCCTACCGTGGCGGGGTTAAGGAGACTGCGTTCTCCGGAGTGTTCGACGCTGTTGAAGCCATCAACCGCCGTGGTGGCACAGCCCTGGTTCATGACCCGATGTACACGGATGCTGAGCTGGAGAAGCTCGGGTTCCTCCCATACCACTTTGGTGAGGCTGTTGACGCCGCCGTCGTCCAAGCCGACCACTCTGAGTACAAGGATCTGACACCCGCAGACCTGCCCGGAGTCAAGACGTTTATCGACGGTCGGCGCGTCAGCTCAGCCGAGAAGTGGGACGGCGTCACGTACCGCGTCATCGGCAAAGCCTAATCACCATGCCCCGCGACGCATGGACTACGGATACGGAGAAAACAGCATGAGCTATGTAGCCCCCAGCGCAGACGTTTCAGAACAGGCTGTTCTAGGTGCAGGCACTAAGATCTGGCACCTTGCCCAGGTACGTGAGGATGCTGTTCTCGGGGAGAACTGCATCGTTGGCCGTGGCGCCTACGTTGGCACCGGCGTGAGGATCGGTGACAATACCAAGATCCAAAACTACGCACTGGTTTACGAACCGGCTGTGTTGGGCAAGGGTGTTTTCATTGGCCCTGCCGTGGTGTTGACGAACGACACCTACCCCCGCTCCATCAGCCCGGACGGTTCACTGAAGAGCGCCCATGACTGGACGCCGGTGGGCGTGACCGTCGAGGAAGGCGCGTCCATTGGTGCCCGGGCCGTTTGCGTGGCGCCAGTAACCATTGGCCGGTGGGCCACGATCGCGGCCGGTGCCGTGGTGGCCAAGGATGTTCCGGCTTTCGCACTGATGGTGGGAGTTCCCGCCCGCCGTTTGGGTTGGGTTGGCAAGGCAGGTTTCCCTCTCAACGCAGAGGGTGGTTTCTGGGTGTGCCCGGAAACCGGAGCAAAGTATGTTGAAGATGGAAATACCCTGAAAGAGGCAGAGGAAAACTCATGAGCCAGGACTTTATTCCCGCAGCAAAACCCATCATCGGTGACGAGGAACGTGCAGCTGTCGACGCCGTCATGCTCTCAGGCATGTTGGCGCAGGGCAAGGAGGTGGCCAGTTTTGAGGGCGAGTTCTCTGAGGTCTTGTTGGACGGCCGTGCCAGCGTTGCCGTGAACTCTGGCACCTCCGGACTGCACCTTGGTCTGCTGGCCTCCGGTGTGGGTGCAGGCGACGAAGTAATCGTCCCGTCTTTCACGTTCGCTGCCACTGGCAACTCTGTCGCTTTGACCGGCGCAACCCCGGTGTTTGCTGACATTGAACTGGATTACTACACGCTGGATGTGGCTCATGTGGAGTCACTCATCACGGAGAACACCAAGGGCATCATGCCTGTTCACTTGTACGGGCACCCGTTTGCTGCCGAGGCGTTTGCGGCGCTGGCCGATAAGCATGGGATCGATCTTTATGAGGATGCCGCCCAGGCCCACGGTGCGTCCGTTAATGGCAAGAAGGTGGGCACGTTCGGCAAGTTCGGCATGTTCAGCCTCTACCCCACGAAGAACATGACTTCCGGCGAGGGTGGCATGGTCTCTACCTCGGACGCGACGGTGGAGCGCAACCTTCGCCTGCTGCGCAACCAGGGCATGGACAAGCAGTACGAGAACGAACTGGTTGGCTTCAACAACCGCATGACCGATCTGCACGCCGCCATTGGCCGCGTCCAGCTGACCAAGGTCATGGGCTGGACCAAACAGCGCCAAGACAACGCCGCATTCCTGACAGCCAACCTTGAAGGTGTGGGAACACCTAAGGTTGCCGAGGGTGCTGAACATGTCTACCACCAGTACACCATTCGGGTTCCCCAGGGCCGCGACGAGCTGCATGCCCGCCTGCGTTCAGAGTTCAACATTGGATCCGGTGTGTACTACCCCGTGCCGAACCACCGCCTGCCCTCGTTCAACCGCACCGAGGACCTGCCCAACACGGAGATCGCCGCCAAGGAAGTACTTTCACTGCCGGTCCACCCGTCGCTGTCGCAGAACGACCTCGAGCGCATCGTCGCGGCCGTGAACACTATCGTGAAGGCTGGTGCCTAAGCATGGCTAATTTGCGAGTAGGCCTTATTGGTCTGGGCATGATGGGCCGCCACCACGCGCGGGTCATTCGTGAAGTCGAGGGCGTGGACCTCGTTGCCGTGGCCGACGCCTACGGTGACCCTCACGGTGTCGCCAAGGAATTGACCGTCCTGAGCAGCGTTGAGGAACTCATTGCCGCAGGCATCGACATGGCCGTTGCGGCCGTGCCCACCGGCATGCACGAGGAAGTCGGTTTGGCCCTAGCTGAGGCCGGCATCCACACACTGGTTGAGAAGCCCATTGCAGCCAGCGCGCCAGCAGGCCAGCGCCTCGTGGACGCCTTCGCGGCCAAGGGGCTCGTTGGCGCCGTGGGGCATATCGAACGGTTCAACCCCGCTCTGCAGTCTTTGCGCAAGCGCATTGCCGACGGCGAGCTCGGTGAGGTCTACCAGATCGCTACCCGCCGCCAGGGACCGTTCCCGGCCCGCATTGCCGACGTCGGAGTTGTCAAGGATTTGGGCACGCACGACATCGATCTGACTGCCTGGCTTGCCCAGAGTCGCTTCGAGTCGATGTTCGCCCAAACCACCACCCGCAGCGGCCGTCCCCACGAGGACATGGTCGCCGCAACCGGCAAGCTGGAGAACGGTGTCATCACCAACCACCTGGTGAACTGGCTTTCCCCCATGAAGGAACGGCTGACCATTGTCACCGGTGAAAAGGGCGCTTTTGTGGCCGATACGGTGACAGCAGACCTGACGTTCTACGAGAACGGGACAGTTGCCACCGAATGGGAGTCCATGGCCGCGTTCCGCGGCGTCTCCGAAGGCAATATGACCCGGTTGGCTATCGCCAAGCCGGAACCGCTGCGCACCGAACACGAAGCGTTCCGCGACGCCGTGTTGGGACTGCGCAACGACGTCGTCACCATGGCCGAGGGCCAAGATACCTTGGTGGTTGCTGAGGCTGTCCTTGAGTCCTCACGCACCGGTCAGAATGTGAGAATTGCTGCACTGTGATTTCGTCGAATTCCCCCCGGGTGGTTATCGTATCGAGGCTTTTCGCACCTGAAGTCGGAGCAGCCGCCTACCGACTAAAAGCGTTGGCAGAGGCTTTGACAGCTACTGGCGCCGAGGTTGAAGTGCTCTCGTCCAAGCCGCCCAAAGGGATGGAATTGCAGTCCACCCTGTATCCCGTGCGCCGCTGGCCGGTGCTGCGGGACGCTGGGGGCAATGTACGTGGTTACGTGCAATACATGAGCTTTGATATCCCGGTGTTCTTCAGACTGCTGTTTAGCAGGAAGGCTGATGTCGTGGTGGTTGAGCCGCCGCCCACCACTGGACTCATGGTCTCAATTGTGACGGCATTGAGGAGAACTCCATTCGTCTACTTTTCAGCCGATGTTTCTTCATCAGCTGCAAAGGGTATCGGAGTAGGTGGGGTTGTTCTGAGAGTTCTCACCGGCCTGGAACGTTACGTACTCCGGCGTGCCAAATCCATCTTGGCCGTATCGGATGGCGTGAAACAAGAAGTTGCCGCTCTGATCGGGAAGTCCGGCGATATATTCAACGTCGGCACGGGTGTGGATACTAGTACCTTCTCATTCCAAGGAGACAACAAATCTGAGGAAGGAAAGTATTTTGTCTATGCGGGCACGATGTCCGAGATTCAAGGAGCAGGAGTTTTTGTTGACGCATTCATCTCCGTAGCTGAGAAGAATCCGGATGTGCGGCTGGTGATGTTTGGACAGGGAATCGAACTACCGAAACTGAAAGAAAAAGCAGCACATCTCGGTGAGCAAATCCTTTTCAAAGATCCTGTTGCTGGAGCGGTTGTTGCCCAATGGTCGCGTAGTTCTTTGGCAAACTTGGCATCTGTTCGGCCAGGAAAAGGATACGATTTCGCCTTTGCTACTAAGGCGCTTGCGGGTCTGGCTGCAGGGACTCCCTCAATCTACGCTGGTGTTGGTCCTCTGAAGGAGATCATCATGGAGAACAACCTTGGCATAGGCTGTGACTGGGATGTGGAGCAGGTGGCTCAGGCAATGAGCCGAACCATTGAGAACCCCGTTTCAGCGGGGCGTAGAGCTGAGCTTTCTGCATGGGTGGAACAGAACCACTCGCTGTCAGCAGTGGCCGCGTCAGCTGCACAAATTGTCATTGCCGCAAAAAACACCTAAGGACCTCGTTTTCGCACTGGCGGAGACGATGTCGCTCGAACTAGTCACTATGGGATACTGATTTTGTGAGTCGCACTTGGATAGTCATACCGATGTACAACGAAGCTACAGTCGTTGGCAAAGTCATCGAAGGTCTCCTTCCGGATTTCCCCAACGTCGTTTGCATCGACGATGGCAGTTCTGACGGATCACAGAGGGTTGCAAGAGACGCTGGGGCGGTTGTTGTTCAGCACCCCGTCAATCTTGGTCAGGGTGCTGCCCTGCAAACCGGGCTCGAGTTTGCATTGTCAGACCCGGAAGTCGACGCCATTGTCACCTTCGATGCCGATGGTCAGCATCGGGTTGAAGACGCCAAGGAAATGGTAGCTAGGATCCTCTCGGGTGAAGCTGAAGTTGTTCTCGGCTCGAGATTTCTTGACGACAGAACAGTTGTGTCCAAGACCAAACGGCTAGTGTTGAAGGTTGCTGCTGTTCAATCGCGGTGGGCGACCGGCATGGCGCTGACCGATGCTCACAATGGGTTGCGTGTGTTTAGCCCAGACTTGGCCAAGAAAATCCGCCTGACCCAGAATCGCATGGCCCACGCGTCAGAGTTAGTTAATCAGCTGTCTGTGATCAAGCCGGTTTGGGTAGAGCATCCTGTAGAAATCATCTACACAGATTACTCTCGGTCCAAGGGGCAATCTTTGCTCAACTCAGTCAATATCCTCGCGGATCTCTTCCTTAGGTAAGCAAGTGCAGATAATTGTTCAGATCGTTCTCATCCTTGCCGTAGTTTTGGTGTCCCTCGCTTTGATGCGTGGCGGATCCAACGCCCGGCATCTTGCGATACGTCGCATTTTGTTAGTGCTGTTCGCGTTGGTGGCAGCATTTTCGGTCTTCTTCCCAAGTATTCTCACGAGCGTGGCTAATGTCTTCGGCATTGGCCGAGGAACAGACCTTGTGCTTTATGCACTCATCGTGACTTTCCTGGTCTTCATGGCCACCACTTACCAGCGCTTTCGCGGGTTGGAGACGTCCTTGACTTTACTATCGCGACGAATTGCCCTCGATGAGGCCGTCAGGCCATGGGAAGAGAAAGACTAGGCTCGCAAGAAGCCTCAGACAGTGGCACCTATCTGGGTGAAGCATTGTGTGAAACACTTTCGCCGACAATGGTGAAACGTAAATTTTCAAGCCTTTCTGGCCATAGATTCGCCCAGAAGGGCTACTTAAGGACGGCTAACTGCCAATGGTAAAGCTCGTACGACGCACCGACGTGAGCAAAACGAGTGTGGATGGTCTTTCCAAAAAATGGGGATTCGCCCTCATGGGAACCCTTTCCCAAGGTTTGGTGAGATTCCTTTACAACATCTTGTTGGGACGGGTGCTGGGGCCGGTTGCGCTCGGTACTGTGAATTCCGCCATGTCGGTGGCCTTACTACTGAGTCTGCTCTGGCCCACATCTGCCGGCCAAGCGGCCACACGTTATGTGGCCCAGAAACGTGGGCAGGGCAACCTGGATCAGGCTCAAGCGGTTGCAAATTATTTGGGCCGCAGAATGCTCGGTAGTGCTGTTGTGTTGGCCATGGCGACAGTGGGTGTTTGTCTTACAGTGCTCCACACGGAATTGGGAACCGCACTGAGTGCTGGATTCCTTCTTCTTGGGTATGCGGCGTGGTCGTTCACACGCGGTGTCCAATATGGAGCAGGTCAGATTGCACATGCCGCCGTGTGGGACGTGTTCAGCTCCATCGCCTCAATTGTCATGCTCATCCTTGTGTTGGGGTTTCAGTGGCACCCGATTCTTCTCATTCCACTAGCATTGTCATACGGCGTATATGGCGTGGTTTGCTGGCCCAAAAAGGGTGCAGCAAATTTGGACAAACTGTTCGTAAAGGAAATGAACAAGTTTGTCTTGTATGGGGTATTGGGCACCGTCTCGAGTACCGGATTGCTCCAACTGTCGATGATTGCCGCCAAGATAGTTGGTACACCGCACGATGCAGGGCTCTACGCGGCGGCGCTTAGCCTAGCCACACCGGCAACTATGATGGCTCGAACCCTGAGCCAAGTGCTCTTCCCGACACTGGCTGAAGCCGGAGGACGTGACGACGATTCTTCCTTACGCCGTCAAACCGACCTCGTTACCCGAGGGCTGGTGGTGACCATGATTCCCGTTTTTGGCGCCTTGGCCCTAGCGAGCCCGCTGCTGCTGAGAGTTCTATATGGCTCGAAGTTTGCCGATGCCGGGCAGCTGCTGCCCGTTCTCCTTATGGCGGTGATGTTCACTACACTTCCGGTAGGCGGTGTGAACCGGTTAAATGCAAAGGGCATAACTGGTGCTCGGTTTGTCTCTGTCGTTGCGGCCATGGGTTTGCTGCTGTCGGTTCTGCTGTGGCTATTGCTGGCACCCTCGATGGGCCTTATGGCCATTGCTGTGGGATATTTGACTACAACCGTGTGCACCTCAGTTCTGCCAATCGCAAAGAGCTGGGCAATTGATAGGCAGAAGTGGGCCGGTTTGTTCCTGCGCATGGGCGCCGGCGTCAGCATCGTTGCAGTAGGACTGGCTTATACTTGGGTGACCAATCCTGACCTTTGGGTTGGTCTTCTCATGGCCGTCATTTTCACCGGGTTGTGGATTTGGATTTCTCTTGGAGACATCCAGAAGCTAAGGTCAAGCCGCGCAACGGCGACGGGCTAGGCCAGATTGCGCCCAACCCAAGTAATTGGGGCACCAATGGAATGGACTCGAAGGACTTCAATGAAACCCAAAATTCTGTGCATATCATTTTCGGATATCAATGCGGATTCCAGGGTGCTGCGGCAACTGCAAATTCTGGCCGAATTTGGCGACGTCACAACTCTTTCCTACGGTTCGATGCCAACCGCGGCGGCGCACCATTTAGAGATCGACTCGTCGCTGCCTTCGCTCCCGCAGACGATTCCCGGCGTAGTCAACTTAGCGCTGCACAGATTCGAATCTGTCATGTTCCAGGCCCCTGCAGTACACCAAGCCTTTATGCTCGCTGGTGCAAAAACCTATGATCTAATTGTGGCCAATGAGGCCAGAGCTTTGCCGCTGGCCCATCGACTGGCAGAGCTAACGAGCCCAGAAACGCCTGTCTGGGGGGACATGCATGAATGGGCGCCGGAAGAGCGTGCCCACGTTCTTTCCTGGAGAATTCTGGTCAAGCCCTTCATGACCTATGTGTGCGAGAAGTACCTGACGAAGTCCTACGCCGTGACGGCAGTCAATGGCTCCATCGGCAAACTCTACGATGAGAAATTTGGCTGCAAATCTGAGGTTGTTCGCAACGCCGCTCGTTTCCAGGACCTGAGCCCGAGCGAGATGGTTCCGGACACAATTCGCTTGGTCCACAGCGGTGCAGCAATTCCAGGTAGAAACCTTGAAGGAATGATTGAAGCGGCTCTGATGTTAGGCCCCGGTTACTCATTGGATCTTTATCTGGTTAAGGGACGCGACGGAGGAAAGTACTGGGAATTCCTCAAGGGCAAGGCTGCCGGTTCAACTCAGGTCATCTTCCATGATGCGGTTGCCCCTGGTGACCTTGCGGCGACATTGAACCAATATGATGTCGGTATTTTTAGTCTTCCCCCCAAAACAACTAATCACAGGCTCATGTTGCCTAACAAATTCTTTGACTTTGTGCAGGCACGCCTCGCAATAGTTTTTAGTCCGTCTCCCGAGACGAGTTCGCTGATCGAAGCACACAATCTCGGTGCTGTCACGGAGGACTTTTCGCCAGAATCACTGGCGGCCGCAGTGCGGTCTCTTTCGCGTCAAGACATTCGCCTTTACAAAGAAAATTCGCATCGGGCTGCACAAGCGCTTAGCTCTGAGCAAGACGAAAACACAGAACGAGGCATCCTGCAACGATGCTTGGGACTCCAGTCAACCGACCAGAGCTGAAGGACCGGTTAGCGTGAGAGTCGCCCTGACAAAAAGTTCATTGTTGATTCCCCCGACGTATTTCGCAGTTGCTCACGCACAGAAAATGCGCAGTGACTTCGATTTTCGATTCTTCACGATGGCAGCGGAGATCCGAGATTCAGGGATTTCGGTTCCGATTGAGGATTTTGTCCCATTCCGAGACAAGCCCTTTGCCAGCAGGGAACGCTTTCTTCCCTTGGTCATGCCTGCCATGTCACGTTCCATTAGGCGCTTTGATCCATTTGTGATTCACCAGCATTTTGCCACATGGTCATGGCCAGCTGTTCGAGCGGCTAGAGCGGGTCATGCTCCTCTGATAACCACGCTCCATGGTTCCGATGTCGTCATGGCCGAGAGCCAAGCCAACACAGCCATGGCCAAGTGGCACCATCACAACATTAACCTCGTTCAGAAGCACAGTAGCAAGATCTTGGCTGTAAGCGAGTATCTGGCCAGTCAGGCCATTCGCAATGGGTTCTCCAGTAGGAAGATTGCCGTCCATTATCAAGGGATAGACACTGACGTCTTCCGCCCTCTGGATCCTATGCAGGAGAGCTCGGGTAACTCCTCCTCGCGGCCAATTGTGCTCTTTGTAGGAGCACTCAATGACCAGAAGGGCATCTTGCACCTGGCCCGAGCATCGACGGATCTGTTCAGATACATCGAGCATGATCTCGTGGTGGTTGGTCAGGGTGTGCACCAGGAAGAACTCCGTCACATGTCCCAGACGCATCCGCATATTAAGATGCTGGGGCAGTTGAGTCGTGCCGAGGTCCTGAAACAACTACAAACCGCCACGCTCTTGGTAGCGCCAAGCCGGTTGCACAATGGAGCACGCGAAGCTGCCGGGCTGGTCCTGTTGGAAGCTCAAGCAAGTGGTACACCAGTGGTGGCTTACCGGAGCGGTGGGACTCCGGAGATGGTCGGGCCCGACAGTGGTCGTCTTGTGACCGAAGACGATGTGGAAGGGCTAGGTAACTCCATCCGTAGCATCTTGGAACTCGACAGTGCGTCTTATTCGGCAATGAAGATTTCAGCGCGTGAATACGTTCTTTCTCAGAGGAGCTTAAGGCGAAGTGTGGAAGAACTGAGTGAGCACTACCTGGAAGTTGGCAAGTCATGATCGACCCACTTGCTCTAGCTAGCTCTGCGGACATGAGCGAAGCACAGAATCCAGACATTGATGTGGTTATCGCCGTTCACACAACTACGCGGCCGCTGTCGCGGGCCATTGCCTCATGTCTGAGCGGTTCGCAGGGACCTAGGATTCGGATTACTGTTGTCTGCCACAATATTTCTAGCAAAGAGATATGCAGCAGCATTGATATCCAGTACGCAAATTCTGTGCGGTATTTGGAACTCAGCGATGGGAAAAATTCGCCTGCCGGACCGAAGAACGCAGGGCTCGTCAGCACGACTGCACCATTTGTCTGTGTCCTAGACTCCGACGACTTTCTTGAGACAGGCGCATTGGGCCACTGGTACCAACTCGTCAACGAAAAGAACGCTGATGCAGTTATTGCGCCGGTGCGGCACGAATCAGGCTCCATCATTAAGACTCCCAGAGTGCGTCTGGGACGGGTAGAGAACTTGGACCCGGTAAAGGACCGTTTAGCCTATGCGACGGCCATGCGGGGCTTGTGGCGGACCAATCTTGGTCCGTTGCGGGAATTTCGCTATGTTGAAGGGTTGCGCACAGCTGAAGATCTTGCTCCCAGCCTGGAGCTCTATTTCTCGGGTGGGCGATTTCTGTACCCGGCGAAGGGACCAGCATATGTACTAGGAAATGAATCTGATGACCGGGTGACTCACGATCTACTGCCTCTACCGCAGGAGTTCTCGGCCATTTTTCGCCTGCCCGAAAAATGGCTGCAAGAGCTTTCCCCTGCTGCTCGAAAAGGGATTGCAGTCAAACTGGCCCGTACAAGCTTGATCAGTGCCATCAAGCGCAGAGGATCTACATCAAATTGGGGGGTTGATGACAGAGCCGCTGTGCAGCAACTTGTCGAATTCCTTACAGAGCTGGCACCGAATTTCCGCAAGCCGCTGTCAACGGCCGAGAACGAGCTGATCATGGGAAGTTCGTTGGCCGCAACAGAGCCTGACACTTTCTTATCAGCCGTTCGAGCCTACGAAGACGCTGGCCTGATTGTACGTACTCTCTGCAGAGGTGCTTTAGCCAATGTGGATCCCGACAGTACATTCAGGCAAATCATTCGAGCCACCTTGGACCGGAGAAAGTAATATACTAGCGTTGCGCATACCGCGGCCAGGGGCTTGAGCGTCACTCGGTGTCTTGATACTGGCCGCTAATTATCACCTCTTGACCCCGCAATCGATGCACCAGACTCTCAGTGGCTGAGATATTGATTCCCACTGCCCCGTCTGCTAAGCCTCACTCTCTGCTGGAGCTCCACGGTATCCATTTGGAAATCACGTAGGATGACGGAGTGCCATACTATATTTCCCAACCGACGAGGGCCATGAGTCCGTCAGGTAACTCAGTTGGGGAGTCACGTCCCGAGTTCCGGTAATCATTTCCGGGGATCGACTGGCGCAAATTCGTGTGCACCACCTGTCAACAAACACGAAGCCAGTATCTGGACAGCGGACACGAACATGCCGAGTTTTCTCCGTTCTCAAGGGGTTAGCATCGCTTTAACGGTTGTACACGCGAGCTCTGACTGCTGGACCAACCGACAGGCTGGCGCCAACGCCCACTGCCAGACAATCATTATTCGTGACATTGGGTATTTGCCAGCACTACTACAGGAAAGTACAAGTGAAGAGCCAAGGTGTTGATGAAAGTATGTTGAGCCAGAACAGTCGAACAACCGGCCCATGGATCAAACGGACGATGCAACTCGCCACAGGCCTGGTCATCTCCTTGGCGCTAATCTCTGGACCCGTCGTGCCTGCTTTAGCAAGCCCCTCCGAACCAACGATCCCAGAAGCCAGTGCAACGGCAAGCCAGAAGCAGGCAACACCGCTTCCCAGTATTGAAGCGAGCCTAGAGCCCGAGGCAGTTCCTTTCACGGAGCCAGCTCTTGAATCTGGGACCGCTCCGCCGCAGGAGACCACTGCTGAGCCGACGGGTCTTACACCCCCTGATGAAGTAGAAACAACTACGTCGACCAAGACTGGGAAAGAAGCGGCGACTCCCACCCTGCAAGCCAGTGTACGGGAGCAGCGTGGCCTTGCTGGTGCTCGCATGGGGCAAGGAGTGTCCCAGGGCGATTCATCGGCGAAGCAGGGTACAGGACCTGGCGGAAGCGGTGGTGCGGTGTCCTATTCAGCGACGAGCGGGGGACCATCAGGTGTGCTAGGCCTCGATGTTAGTGGGCATCAACCAAATGTTGATTGGAATCAACAAACTCGACTGGGAGCAAAATTTGCGTACGTCAAAGCTACCGAGGGAATTGAATTTAAAAGTCAGTCATTCTCATCTCAATACTCGGGTGCGTACAATGCGGGATTGATTCGGGGTGCCTATCATTTCGCCTTGCCAAACGAATCTAGCGGGGCCGCCCAAGCAGACTATTTCTTTCAAAATGGCGGTGGGTGGTCATCCGATGGGAAGACTCTTCCGCCTTTGCTGGATATTGAATATAACCCGTACTCCAGCTATGGGAACAGTTGCTTCAATATGAGCGTAAGTCAGATGGTCACATGGATCAAAGATTTCTCGAATCGTATGCTGACGCTAACCAAGCGGCTTCCAATGATTTATACAACAAGTGACTGGTGGAGTACCTGCACGGGTAACAGCGCGGCGTTCCCCAATCACCCACTGCATATTGCGGCGTATCCTCTGGACCTAGCCAATGGATTCAAGCTTGGACCCGGTGTGCTGCCCTCCTCATGGAGCAAATATGATTTCTGGCAATTTTCTGACTCGTGGAATCTTGCCGGGGATAGCAATGTGTGGCGAGGAACGTACGCCCAGCTTCAAGAGTTTGCCATCAAGGGTGGCGTTGCCGTGACCCCTCCTGTGGCGAATAATTTTCATCCCCACTCACTTGGGATCGGAGACTACAATTCTGATGGCGCCAACGACGTCTTACAGTCTCGAGAAGACGGAACACTCTGGTTCAATCCGGGCAAAGGAAATGGAACGTTTGGAACACCCATAAAGATTGGAACAGGGTTCGGCGTCTACACCACCCTCACGGCTTTAGGTGACTTCAATAAAGACGGACGTCCGGACTTCGCTGGGATTCGAAAAGACGGCAGCTGGTGGTTTTATGCTGGAACTGGGGTGGCGAATTCCGCCAGTACCGGGTACAAACCTGCCGTGCGAACTCCCACCCAATCGAATAGCTTCGCCACTGTCACTGGAATTGGTGACCTGACCGGGGACGGATTAGCCGACGTGGCGGGAATCAAAGCAGATGGTACTTTGTGGCTTCTTCCTGGAACCGGTATGGTCAGTGCTAATAGTTCTGGCCTAGGTGCAGCTAGGAAAATAGGCAACAGCGGCTGGAACGCTTACTCATCACTTATCCGCGTCGGTGATGCCGACCGGAACGGGACGGCCGATTTTGCTGCCGTTGGCAATGACGGGACACTGTGGCTATATCCAGGATCTGGAAAGGTCTCGTCCGCCAGTTCCGGCTATATGGCCCGAGTTAAATGGGGTAATTCCGGCTGGAATAAATTCGCGGCTGTCATTGGCACCGGCGACCTCAATGGTGATAGTCAGCCGGATCTAATTGGTAGGAACCGAGATTCAACCTACTTGTTGTATGCGGGTAGTTTGGCTGGAAATGACGGATATCGTCCAGCTAAGAAAATAGGCAATTCCGGGTGGGAACAATTCAAGCAGGTTGTCTCCGTTGGCGACTTCAATGGTGACGGAAATCCAGACCTGCTTGGGGTTCGTAGCGATGGACAACTGTATTTCTACGGAGGAGATGGTGCCGGGGGCTACAGAGCAGCTAAAGTGATCGGACGCGGCTGGAATATCTACTCTGGCGTTTACGGAGTTGGCGACTACAACAACGACGGCACCGGAGATCTTTTGGCCGTTCGCCCAGATGGAACGCTGTGGTTCTATGCCGGAACCGGGCGTATCGGCGGGACGGACCAAGGCTATGCGCGAGCGTTCAAGGTAGGTCGTTCCGGATGGAATTCGTTTGCACAAGTCATTGGCCCAGGTGATATCTCCGGTGACAAGTTTGTCGACTTGGTGGGCATGAAGCCCGATGGGTCTGTATGGCTATATGCCGGCAACGGCAAAGTTGGTTCTACATCAGAGGGCTACTCGCCAGCAGTGCTGGCAAATCCGGTGATTTTGAAGGGCGCAAAGACTGTCACGTCAGTCTTTGACTTCAACGCAGATGGAAACAACGACCTTGTGGCTACCCAAAAGGACGGTTCATTGTGGTTCTACCCAGGTTCGGGCCGCCTTGCCCCAAGCGGCAGTTTCAGTACGGCCCAAATGATCGGCAAATCGGGTTGGAATGCGTATTCCTTTCTTGCAGGTGTTGGCGATAGCAACCACGACGGCATGCCAGACATGATCGGTGTAAACAAGAATGGGACGCTTTGGTACTATTCCGGGACGGCAATGCGAGCTGATGGCATCACTGCTGGAGTGAAGAAGGGGTCCATCCGGTGAGCAGCCGGTTGTGGATTGGTAAAGCTGATGTCCAAGACTCACCTCCGGACATCGGCCTGCGGACGTACATACGAGCTCACAGTTGATCGGCAGGTTCCCTCGAAACTTTCTTCACCGTGACTTTGTGCCATGGCCACCGTTCATGAGAAAATACGTCAGGGGATGGAAGCCATATAAAGTGGAATCATGAAGGTTTTGGTTACCGGCGGTGCCGGCTATATAGGTTCACATACTGTTCTTTGTCTCTTGGAAGCAGGGCATGATGTTGTCGTTCTAGACAATCTTGCGAATTCTTCCATTGAGTCCCTTAATCGCGTTGAGGAGCTTGCCGGCAAGCACCCGGTGTTCCAAGAACTCGACTTGTTGGATGCTGCAGGGGTTGACTCACTGTTTGCCATCGGAAATTTTGATGCCGTAATCCATTTTGCAGGTCTCAAGGCAGTGGGGGAATCAGTGGCAGAACCGCTGCGCTACTACCAAAACAACATTGTCAGCACCTTGAACCTACTGGCATCCATGGACAAGTATGGTGTGCGTACCATCGTCTTTAGCTCCTCGGCTACCGTGTATGGTGCCAGCGAGGAGGTCCCGCTCATCGAGAAGATGCCGCTGGATGCCACTAATCCCTACGGTCGCACCAAAGAGCAGATCGAGGACATCCTTACGGACCTCGGAGCTGCTGATTCCACGTGGCGAGTTGCGTTGCTGCGTTACTTCAACCCGGTGGGTGCCCACGAATCAGGCCTCATAGGTGAAGACCCTCGGGGCATACCCAACAACTTGCTGCCCTTCGTAGCTCAAGTTGCCGTTGGACGCCGTGAAAAGGTCATGGTATTTGGCAACGACTACCACACCCCCGATGGCACGGGCGTGCGTGATTACATCCATGTCATGGACTTGGCAGCTGGGCACCTGGCCGCACTCGACTACCTCCCCGAACATCAGGGAGTCTTCCGATGGAATCTCGGTACCGGGAACGGGTCCTCAGTTTTGGAAGTTATCCAAGCGTTTGGTGACGCAGCGGGAAAGCCCGTACCGTTCGAGTTCGCTCCCCGCCGTCCCGGTGATGCCGCCGTGAGTTATGCGGATCCGTCTGCTGCGCTGGCCGATCTGGGCTGGTCTGCTCACCGCAGTCTTGCACAGATGTGCGAAGACCATTGGCGCTGGCAGTTCAACAATCCTCAGGGATACGACGCGAAGTAAGAACCACTCGAGCGGTAGTACGAGGGGGAGGGCGCCGTGGGTACAGTGCCCTCCCTCTGTTTAGCAGCCCACTATTTCATACAACTTCGCATGATCCTGCTGGTCGACCAATTTCAGCGTGGGAGAGTCCCTAATCTCAACGAACGCAGGATACTTCTTTGCTGCTGGTGTATCAAGCATGTAAAAGGAACCGAAATCCAGTACGAAATGGATGTTCTCCTTGGTGACTAAACGGCATACCTCGGAACCGGCTGTAGCAGTATCAAGACCTTGTGCGATTTCTGCCAAATCCTTACTTGGGGCTGGGTTAAGGTGAAACTGGGTCACCTTTCGGCCCGAAATGGCATAGGCAAGCGAGCCGCCATTGAAAGGGTCCACGGCAATGACAGCATCTGCCGGGACGTCTTCATCCAGCCGGGACATGAGCTCATATTCAGGGGACGAAACGATCCAGCCTGGGTCGTACGACCATGATTGAGAGATCTTTTTCGTAACCATTTTCATTCCCTTGCTGTTGGCGTGCAGAGCTAAGGGAACGAAGGCAGTCAACACTAGAGTAAGAACAAGGAGTCCTCCAACGGCTCGACTACGAGCTGACGGTGAAATGAGTAGTCGTCTAGACCAAACCTGGTTCCCTTTTGTGAGCCAATCAACCGCTCGTTTGATCGCAGATACCACGCCGTCGGCTCCGGTGGCTGCCAGAACGATGGTAAAGAGTGGTACTAGTGCGGCCAACCGATAGGGATCCTGATACCAGCTTCCTGTGACGACATGGCGCAAGGAGCCCGGTTGTGCCCAGGCGGCCACAACATAGAGGAATCCTGCCACCGTCATGCAGCCAAGCAGCCACCAGCCCCGGCGGCGCATGAGGATGGTTACAAAACCTACCGCTGCCAGCAGGGACGCTAGCCAAGTGAAATTCTTGCCGAGGAGACCCCCAGTGAGAACATCCTTGACGGCTTCGACGAAAGTTCTTGATGGCTTCCAATCGTCGTATCCGAGAAGCAATGCTGTCCAGATAGTCACAAAAACAAGCGCGACGCCGACAATCCACGAGACGGTTACTAGCAAATTTCGTAGACGACGGTCACTGCGCCATGCCCGCCGAATGGTTTTTATAGTAAGCCCGACAGCCATGGGAAGAGTGAACGCCAGGAGTGCGCTGAACCCGTTTGGCTGTGTCAGGAACATGGCAGCGATTCCCACCAACAACATCGCGATTAGTGTGAAGTGATTGGCCATCCGTTCCTTGGTCAGACCAAACAGCCCAGCCACAGTCAGAATGGCAACTGGGAGGATGCTATAGGCCAGAGTGTTGGGAAACAACGGCCCCCATTGGATGGTTTGGTAGGGAAATATCCAAAAGCTGGTAGATAAAACTCCTGCTATCGCCATTGGCACGATTCTTGGTCCTAGAAGACCCCGCACCAATGCGATACAGGCAAAAGGCCAAACCAGAGCCGAGACAGCAATGGTCAGCGCGTTTTCTGCGACAAATACATTCACCGACGTGAGCTCTGCAGTCAAGGCAGCAAGTGAATGCCACACGGACGGGTAGAGGCTCAGTCCTGAATTTCCGGTGAGCATGTTGCCCATTGTCAACGTTGATGCGTTGCCGGTTTCCATTATGAATCGGATGGCGTTGAGGTGGAATATATTGTCGTAGACCTGTGCGAATGAATCGGGGGATCCCATCGCAGACGTGAGCCTCTTGGCGACCATCATTGCCGATACCAGCAAAACTACCGGTGTTGTGACCCACGACAGAACCTTGTGCTCAGAGGAAATTGTCATGGGTGCCAGGCGGGGACGCAGCAGACGGTGCAGGCCCCACCCTACGGCCGTGGCAAGGAGTGTAACGCCACCCAGCAGCCAAACGGACCACGGGATCCCAGTAATTCCACCAATTATTCCGGCAACGCCGATCAAGCCACAGGATGCCAATGGGGCAAAGGCGAGGCTGGAGTATGCCTTAGCTCCCAGGCCCCGAGACAAAATGAAGCCGGGAATGAAAAGTAGTGCGGCGGCGGTACATACTGCCGGTAGCGCTTGCCACCACGTCATTAACATATTCCATTCGTCGAGGAGTCAGAGATGATTCTAACAACTGGACGTGTGGGTACTTGGACAGTTCGCTGAAGGTGATGTCCGTGAGCCTGCAGCCCGCAGGTTCCTTAGCACTTTCTCATGAGGCCCAGAGCCCGTCATTGGGCCTTTAAAGATACTTTCTGCCGGCTTAGCCGACAGGCAACAGGACCAACAGGCTATTCGACCCCGCCGTGGTTTCGGTGTTCGAGGCAAATATATGGCCGGCTAAACCATTAATTCCCACGAACTCGGGCGGATCCGGATCGCCAGCCAAAAGTGAATCAAACCTTGTCTGTGAATGAAAATCGCCATAGTGTCGCAAATAACATCATTCGACGGGAGGTACTTACCTGATGAAGGCCCAGCAATTGATGTCACTGTTGATTGCGGTAGTAGCTGTGGTGGGCATGGCCCTGGCAGGGGCAGTTCAAGCAGTCGCACAAACGCCAGACAATGGTGCCATCGCGGCAAAGTACGTTTCGAATGGCAATGCTGTCCGGCTAGGCAACGCCACAAAATCACTGCGCTGCTCTTTGCTGCAAGGCGGTTGTTACCGCGATTATCAGAAGGGGAGTATCTACTGGTCTCCGGCCTCGGGCGCTCATATTGTTCTCGGTGCCATCGCGGCACGCTGGGCTAAATCTAAATGGGAACGTGGGCTTCTTGGTTACCCCATCAGTGACGAAAATTGCACACTCATCTCGAGGGGGTGCGTTCAGCAATATCAAGGCGGCAATATTTACTGGCAGTCCTCTGTCGGAGCCCACAGCATACACGGTGGTATTGGCTCAAAGTGGGGCCAGATGGGGTACGAACGAAGCCCTCTTGGCTTTCCGGTTGGAGAGGAGAATTGCGCCGGGGCACCGGTGAGCTGCATCCAGTCCTTTCTGGGAGGAACAATCGCGTGGAAGGCAGGCGTCGGTGTCAGCGTAAATCCAAATGCTGGCAGTTTCGGGACAGTGGTCAACAAGCGCCGTCCCAATACACCTATCAACCGCACACCTCCTGACTTGGTCTGGGCCGGATCCCAACTCATGCGCCGAGAAGCTGCCACCCAAATGGCTCAGCTCATTTCCGGTGCATCTGCGGAAGGCGTCCCTATCACCTTGGTCAGCGGGTTCCGCTCCTATGCCACTCAAGCAAGGCTCTACAACAATTACGTGTGGCAGTACGGACAGGCTCTTGCGGATACTATCTCCGCACGGCCAGGGTTTAGCGAACACCAAACGGGGTTGGTCATGGATATTGGAACCCCGAACGGGGCCTGCGCCCTACAAGCCTGCTTCGTCAACACACCAGCCGGACAATTTGCCGCAGCTAATGCTTGGCGCTATGGCTTCATTGTGCGATACCCGCAGGGCTACGACTCCATAACCGGATACACTTTCGAGCCGTGGCATCTGCGCTACGTCGGGGTCCGGGCAGCTACCGATATGCACAATCGTGGATTCAAGACTCTCGAGCAGTATTTCGGACTCCCCGCGGCACCTAAGTATTGACGTCCTCCCAAGCGCGCAACCAACTCCGGTTCGCAAATCATGAAAGCCGTAGCTGCCTTGTCTTCATTACTGGTTTGGTGAGAGACGGTAGGCACGAAGAGGGGAAAATTTGAGGTGTGATGTAAGTGCACTGCTTGACGGTAACCATTTAGAGGTACGAATTACATGTCGCTTATAGCCGAGGAAACTCCTCTGGCCCGGGGCAGACGCCGTTCCGCAGCCCGCTCGAAATCGCAGCAAAATAACGGTACGCGCAAGTTCCGGCCCGAAGTCCAGGGGCTCCGGGGTGTTGCCGTGCTGATGATGGTCTCCTACCATGTATGGTTTGGCCGGATCTCTGGCGGCGTGGACATCTTCTTGCTGATATCTGCCTTTCTGTTGACAGGGCAGTTCACTCGCAAGCTCGAAACTGGCAGGGCACTTGAGCTCTTCAAATACTGGACATACCTGTTCAAACGGCGTTGCCCTTGATCGCCGTCACGCTGCTGTTGGTTTAGCATGCTTGGGCAGACATGGGTATCACTTTTGTACTATCAAAACTGGTTTCTGGCCTCGGAAGCAGTTGACTATTACGCCACCGATCACAGCGTGGCCAGCCCGATCCAGCATTTCTGGTCCTTGTCCATGCAGGACAGATCTTTATCCTGTGGCCTCTGATCTTCGCAGGTGCAGCTTTCCTCTCTCGCGTTGCAATGCTGCGGATTCGCCCCCTACTCATTTACATCTTCGGCGCGGTCTTCGTCGTCTCGCTGGTGTTCTCCACCGGGAACAGGCCTGGCTAGTGGCCGACACTGTCAACATTCTCGTTTCGATCGTGAGCGCCATCCTTGCCACGAAGTGGATCGACCCCCCTCCGACGCAGTAAATGGATTGAAAAAAGCGTCGAAGGGCTGTTCTGGCCATAGCTATTTGTGTTGCTGTGGTTGGTGCTTCGCTGAGTGCTTGGCAGGGTCACATCCGTGCCGAAGAGGCGGCCATACAAGCTCAAGAGCAGATGTCCATGGCTGCGATCGTCAGGAACTATCCCGGCGCTCGTGCCTTGTAATCGGGCTTTGTAAACGCAGCCGATCCAGGATTGCCTATCAAACCTGCCATGACTGTCTTGGATAAACAATGGGTCAGCCTCGGCAATGCCTGTGAAGGTGATTTTGCGACCTCGGTCGGTGTCTTACAAGAAGGTTGCGGATAGACGAAGGTCTCGAGTAAGCGCGCAAAAACCATTGTGATTGTTGGGGATTCCCATCCAGAACAATTTTCAGGGGCACTCATACCGCTGGCGCAAGAGAACAACTGGCAGCCCGTTTCACTGCTTTTAGGGGGCTGGGACTTCGGCAGCGGCACGGGAAACGGTGCTAAGTGCCGGGACTTCAACAAGGCAGCCATGGACTACATTCTGAACCTTAAGCCAGATGCGGTTTTCACGGTAGCGACCGATGCGGTGCCTGATTCACCGGAGGAAACAATCATCCCTGGATACGAGCAAGCCGTTCAGGCGTTCACTGAAGCCAATATCGAGGTCTCGGCGTCCGCGACAACCCCAGCTTTTTTGACGAACAAAGCGAGCTGTGTCGCCAAGTCGGGCGCTGATGAATCTTTGTTCCAGCAGTCTGCTTACCTTGCGGGTAGCAATCCAGCAGAATCTTTGAATGAGAGTCCGGCCGCCCACATGATCGACCTGACAGATCAATATTGAAAAGATGGAACCTGCCCTGCAGTTGTCGGAAATGTGATGGTGTATTTGGACGATAACCATCTCACTTGGGATTACGCCCGCACCATGGAACCAGCTCTGGGAGAACGCATTGCCGCCTCCACCGGTTGGGATGTGAAGTAGCTGGTCCATGATGGGCAGAAAACACGCACCCTTGACAGTGCCACAGGGCGGTTACCACGGAGGTCTCGGATGATTGAGCGGAAACGGTTGTTCCGGCTCAGGTCCACGGAAGAGAATTGTTCACCAGGGCCGTGCCCCTGGTGCTGACCAAGTCACAACACCATGCTGAAATTGCTGTTTGCAGTAACCATTGGCGCAGACTTCGTTCCACGTCGGATAGCCCATGCGTCCGCCTGACCCACCAAGCTGGTTCCAACGGGACAATATTCCGTTTTTGACGAAGACGGCTTTGCGGGTGTTTGGCGACCAGTAGTAACGACCGGTTTGGAATTGCTGAAAGCAACCGTTTTGGGCGAGTCCACAGTTCTCATCGCCTAAGGGGTAACCCTCCGGCCCTATCCATCCAGTGAGAATGCCTGAATGTGCTGCACCTATGGCCCCACGCATGATGCGGGCACCGGATACCGGTGACCAAACAACTGTCCCGCCTTGGAATCCTTGTTTGCATCCGCCCCGGGGGATCCCACACAACTCTTCCGTCGTCGGATAACCAAGGTAGCTGTTCTGGGAACCGGCGTTTTTGTAACGTGACGCAATGGCTCCACGCAGGGTCTTTGCTCCGGTCTTTGAAGACCATGCTATTCGCCCATTCTGGAAGTCTTGAACACAACCCTTATCGCGCAATCTACACTTTTCATCACTGATTGGAAGGCCCAGAGGTCCCGCCATGAATCCTGAGTTCGAGTAGACCGATCGGATGCCGCCCTGAACTATTGTGGCGCCTGTCTTCTTTGACCAGATAATCTGACCGCCCTGAAACGACTGAACACACGAAGGCGTCGAACCAAAGCATTCTTCTTCGAACGTCGGATATCCGAGACTGCCGTTTTGTGCAGCGGCACTCACCCATTTGGACTTTATGCCACCTTTGATGAGGGTGGCGGGAGATCCGGAACTCGTCACTAGGGTGCCGCCTTCGAAGCTTTGGCTGCAACCAGCGTTCTTCAAACCGCAATTTACCGGACCCATTGGATACCCGACAGCTTGAATTCCACCAAGCCAAACGAAGTGTGCTCCGATGGCAGTTCCTGCGCTGATCGCGATAACGCCAGTTTGTGCTCGCCAAGTGCGAATGGTGGTCCCTTGCCCATCGGAGGGGTCGAACTCTTGGTATGAGCCTTGTGAAGTAATGATTTCATCGGTAACGGGAAAACCTAGTCCTGCTTTCAGCCCCCCAGCCTCAAACCATTGGGGTCCAACGTGGCCCTGGGCTCTGAGTACAACAGTTGCCGTTGTCCCTCTCACGACGAAGATTGTGCCACCTTCAAACTCCCGCTGGCAGGGACCTGACGCGCAGGTGGCTTCTGTTGTGGCCTTGCCCAGGACACCAAGGAGGCCACCCATTTTCTGCCACTTTTCCTCGATCATTTTGGCGTACACGGTTGGCACCATCATGGGGACTGCTAGCGGAGTAGCTAACTCGGCAACTGGGGATTGAGTAGGCTCAGTCGTTGCTAGCACGGGCACAGGGGACCGCGTTGGGGCGGAGGGTAACGCTGATTCAACTGCAATCGTTGGCGATGGAGTAGGCGAACCGTCGTTCTCTGCTGCAGCTGGCGAAACCACCCATCCTGTGATGACTAGGCTGACAGCTGCAATTAGCGAGATAGTTCGACGATTCATGGTTTCCCCCAGTTGGATGCTACAAAGACTTGCTAAATATATGCGGGGGAGGGCCGTCCGGCAATACATGGTGTCATTTGTGCGGCGACAGAGATGTTTAGTTTCTTCCGGATGGCACCTTTATTGCCACTGAATTATCCGAAGGTGATTTGATCGTTTAGGAACATGAAATCGGTTCCTCCTCGGTAGATGCTTGGCGAACGCATCGCCGCATCCACCGGTAGGGACGTGAAGTAGCAACACCTTCACTTGTCCACAACCCTGAAACTGCCTCTGGCGCGGCGATAGAATCCGGGGCTATGCTCCTGAACTAGAAGCGGCTGGGGGGCTACTCGTAAGGGGCGGGAGTGGTCTGAGTGGATGCGCTGGCGCAAGTTGAGGATGAAGTCCGTGAACTCATCCGCCGCAAAGGCCTTGACCCGCAGCGCCAAGGCACTGAGGTCCGCGCCTTGGTGGACGCAGCCGTCAACGACTACGGCGAACGATCCCTCCTCGGTGCAGTCCCGGCCCTCACTCAAGCTGCCGACGCCAAACGAACCGTGTTCAACGCCGTCGCCGGTTTCGGTGCCCTGCAGCCGCTCCTTGATGATCCGGACATTGAAGAAATCTGGATCAACGCGCCCCACCAAGTGTTTGTGGCTAGGCACGGTGAATCGGAACTGACCGATCTGCGTTTCACCGCCCAGCAAGTGAGCGATCTGGTGGAGCGCATGCTCAAGAGTTCGGGCCGGCGTCTGGATTTGAGTAGCCCCTTTGTGGATGCCGCACTCCCTGACGGCAGCCGTCTGCACGTGGTGATTCCTGACATCACCCAGACTCACTGGGCCGTGAACATCCGCAAGTTCACGGCCCGCGCCAGCCGCCTAGACCATCTGGTAGAACTGGGCTCCCTCACGCCACAGGCGGCACGGTTTCTGGGCGCAGCCGTCAGTAGCGGGCTGAACATTCTGGTCTCCGGCGCCACACAGGCCGGCAAGACCACCATGCTCAACTGCCTCGCCGCCGGCATCGGCTCCCGCGAACGGGTAGTGACCGTGGAGGAGATCTTCGAGCTGAAACTGCCGCTGAAAGACGTCGTGGGCCTGCAATGCCGCCAACCCAACCTCGAAGGCATGGGTGAGATCCCGCTGCGCCGCCTCGTCAAGGAAGCACTGCGTATGCGCCCGGACCGGCTCATTGTGGGGGAGGTGCGCGAGGCCGAAAGCCTGGACATGCTCATCGCACTCAATAGCGGCCTTCCTGGAATGGCATCGGTCCACGCCAACTCTGCCCACGACGCCGTCGTCAAGATCTGCACGCTCCCACTTCTCGCAGGAGAAAATATTACTGCGGCCTTCGTGCTGCCCACAGTGGCTGCCTGCATCGACCTGGTGGTGCACTGCGTCCGTGCCCCCAACGGCCGCCGCTCCGTGGGCCAAATTCTCGCCTTGGGCCGCCGCGTGGAAAACGGCATCATCGAATCCAGCTTGGTCTTCGACACCGTCAACGGGCAGCTACAAGCATCAGAAACCGCCATGCCCTCCCCAGAAAAATTCGCGGCCTCCGGTTACAACGTGGCCTCCTTGATGGGTGAGCACTGATGTCCGCCGTACTGGGCTTGCTCGCCGGACTGGGCATGTTCCTGATCTGGACCGCCTGTTGGAGCACCCCCGCCCGCGGCTCCATGCCCGGCCAGCGCAAAAGGGTGGCCCGTTTACTCCACCAAGCCGGAGTTCCCCAAGTCAGCCCCGCCTCCCTGATCACCAGCACCGCGGTGCTTGCCGTGCTGGTGGTGCTCCTAGTCTTTGCGCTGACAGGGGCGCCGGCCATAGCCGTGTGCTTTGGCTTGTTCAGCGCCTACCTCCCATTTGCGCTTTTACAGATGAGAGCACGACGCCGGGCGGCCGTCATGCGCGATCTCTGGCCTGATGTGGTGGACCACTTGCGCTCCGCCATCAGGGCCGGGCTCTCACTGCCGGAAGCCCTGGTTCAGTTGGGCAGCAAAGGTCCTGTTGAACTCCGCGAGGAATTCAAGATATTTGCGGCCGACTACCGGGCCACCGGCCACTTCGAAGGCGCGCTGCAAAAACTCAAAACAACATTGGCTGATCCGGTTGCTGACCGAATTATTGAGGCGTTGCGGCTCACGCGTGATGTGGGCGGCTCAGACTTGGGCAAGCTGCTGGGCACCCTCTCAGAATTCCTGCGTGACCATGCCAGAACTCGCAGCGAATTGGAAGCCCGGCAATCGTGGACTGTCAATGCTGCCCGGCTGGCCGTTGCGGCTCCCTGGATTGTCCTGATGCTCATGGCTACCCGGCCGGAAGCCATTGCTGCCTACAACTCAGCGGCAGGCTGGGCCGTGCTGGGTGGCGGCTTGGCGCTCTCCGTCTTCTGTTACCGCATCATGCTGCGCATTGGAGCGCTGCCGGAAGAACAGAGGGTGCTGCAATGACGGGGCACCTGCTGATGGTGGCCGGCGTCGGACTTGTCTTGGGGGCTGGGCTCTGGCTGATCCTGGTGAGACTTCCAGCCATGCGACAGCCAAGCTTCACCCAACGCGTAGAACCCCAACTACTCACGGCCGCAAGCCACTCCAGACTTCTGGACAACGAGGGCCCTGGTCCACTCTTTGGGCCTCTGGAACGCATAGCACGGCTGGTCATGAAGGACGCCGTGCAGCGGCTGGGTCGTATCAATATCAGTGTCCACGGGCTCAGTGCCCGCCTAGCCCAGGCTGGCCGGCACGAGACGGCTTTGGAGTTTCGGGCAGCCCAACTGCTCTTTGCCGGGGCCGGGCTGGTGGCCGGGGTGCTGCTCTCCCTGTTTCTGTTGTGGCAAGGGAACCTCAACCTCATGGGTGCTGTGTTCCTGACGTTGGGCCCCATGCTGGGTGGCTACCTGCTGTACGACTACCTGCTCAGCGCCAGAATCCAACGCCGGCAGGCACGGATGCTTGCCGAATTCCCGGCTCTTGCTGAACTCATGGCCTTGGCTGTGGGTGCGGGGGAGAGCGCAGCGGGTGCCTTGGACCGGGTAGCGCGGTCGTCCTCCGGGGTGCTCTCTGCCGAATTTGGCACCGTGCTGGCACAAACTCGTACGGGAATGCCGTTGGTAGAGGCCCTGAACCAATTCTCGGCCAGGGTGAATGTGCCGGCCCTGGCCCGATTCGTTGATGGCATCAGTGTGGCCATTAACCGAGGCACGCCGCTGGCTGATGTTCTGCGTGCCCAAGCTCAGGACGTGCGAGACGTTGCCAAGCGTGAACTCATGGAATCGGCGGGCCGCAAGGAAATTGGCATGATGGTGCCCTTAATTTTTGGCGTGTTGCCGCTGACGGTTGTCTTCGCCGTGTTCCCCGGCCTGGCCCTGCTGCAGTTGGGCTTCTAAATGGGCAGATACGGAACAGCACGCAGGACTTCGCAGGGAACTTCACGCGGACAAGAGAAGCAACAAAAGAAAAGGAATCATCATGCGCGTCATCGACAAAGCGGTGGGAACGGCAACGGTGCTGTTCACAGAGTGGATGCACCGGCTGGATCAGAGGTATCAGCGGTATCAGGGAGCTCAGGGAGTTCCCAGAGGCCAGCAGAGCGGAGAACTGCAGGAGGTGGGGCCACACCGACGACCATTCATGAACTGGCGGCCGGCAACGGGGCGAAGCCGAGCAGATGTCCCTGGCTGGGTTTTAATCACATTGATGAGTGCCGTCCTGGTGGCCGGGCTGCTGGCCATCGCCGGACCCGCGCTACAAGGGCTATTCAATCAAGCCATGGAACAAGTCCAGCCGTAGGACGGTTGCGCGCTTCTCTGCGGGTGCAGGCCACTGGTCTGCCGCAGCCTCGGTCAGCTCGCCGGGGCCAGCCTCGTGAGGCAGGAGCTGCCGTCGTCGACTTTGTTCTCGTGGGCGCGTTGGTGACGGTGATCTTTGTGGCGCTGCTTCAGTTGGCGTTAGTGCTGCACGTGCGCAACACCGTGGCTGATGCCGCATCCTCAGCTGCCCGGTATGGAGCATTGGGGGATAGGTCCGCCGACGACGCTCGGGATCGGGCCATCTTCCTCGTGGATGCGGCGCTGGGACCGGACTACATTCAAGACGTCTCCGTCAGCGTTCAAACGCAGGACGGTTTGGACATTTTGGAAGTCTCCATCAATGCCCCGATGCCACTCATTGGACTGTTTGGCCCTGCGCGGTCGTTGGAGATGAGCGGTCATGCCGTCATCACCCGATGAACACCCACCCCGGAGTGTCGGTGGACTGACAGCCACCGACGGCCTCACGACGGGCGGCTCTGAGGAGGGTAGCGCCATTGTGGAGTTCATTTTTCTAGCGGTGTTGCTGATGGTCCCGGTGATCTACCTGATCCTCACCGTTGGCCAAGTTCAAGGGGGAGCGTACGCGGCCGTGGGCGCGGCGGATCAGGCAGCGAAGGTGTTCGTACTGCACAAGGATCTCCCCTCCGCGCAACAGTCAGCCGAGCAGGCCGTGCGGCTGGCGGTTCAGGACATGGGCTTTGACCCTGACGCCGCCACCCTGTCCATCAGCTGCGACCCCGGATGCTCCACCGCCGGTGCCATAGTCCGCGCACGTGTTCAGCTCAGAGTAGAGCTCCCTGTGGTGGGCGCGGTGCCAGGAGTCAACCTCACGGCAGCAACCGTGGATTCCAGCGCCATGCAAAAAGTGGGTCGCTTCAAATGAAAACGCACGACGAGGAGACCGGCCACGTCATGGTTCTGCTGATCGGTTATGTGTTGATCACCCTGTTGGTCATCACCGTTGTGGCAGCGGCAGGCAGCATTTACTTAGGGCACAAGAAGTTGCTGTCCCTTGCCGACGGTGCCGCGCTCGCAGCCGCGGATACCTTTGAACTCAGCGGCGGCAGCGCCTCCAGCGATCCGGGAACGCTGCTGACCGCCCAAGGTGTCCAAAGCGCCGCGGAAAACTATTTGGCGGGAATTAAGGCGCCGGAGGGACTGGGCAACATTGTCCTGGACTCGGCCACGGGCGCCGGGGACGGGAGGAGCGCGGTGGTCGGGATGAGCGCCGTCGTACATCCACTGTTCATCAACTTTCTGGTGCCCGAGGGCATCAGTATCAGCGTGAGGAGCACGGCGCGCGCCAACCTAGCGCTGTAACGGCCCCGCACGCGGCCGATCCACGCATGGCCGTAAATGCCGTAGGCTTGAATATCATGGCAGAGATTGACTTTCCCGCAGAACTCAAGGCGCTACGCGCGACCTACACCTCCATCGAGCAGGTCTCCGAAGTGGAGAAGCTTTTGGAGGACATTGAGGATTTGTCGGATCAGGCAGGTTCACCCAATCTATGGGACGATCCCGCCGCCGCGCAGAAGGTCACTTCCAAGCTCAGCCACGCCCAATCCAAGCTGGAAAAGCTGCGGACGTTGGAAGCCCGGATCGATGACCTTGAGGTCTTGGTGGAGTTGGCCCAAGACGAGGGCGACGCCGATTCCCTCGCCGAAGCGGCCAAGGACCTGACAGCGCTGCAGAAGTCGTTGGCTGACCTGGAAATCGTGACGCTGCTGGCCGGTGAATACGATGAGCGTGAAGCCGTCATCACCATTCGCTCCGGTGCAGGGGGAGTGGATGCTGCCGACTTCGCCGAAATGTTGTTGCGCATGTACCTGCGCTGGGCCGAACGTCACGGTTACCCGACAGCGGTTCTGGACACCTCTTACGCGGAAGAAGCCGGGCTGAAGTCCGCCACCTTTGAAGTCAAAGCACCTTACGCCTTCGGCACACTGAGCGTTGAGGCTGGCACTCACCGCCTGGTGCGCATCAGCCCCTTCGATAACCAGGGCCGCCGCCAAACCTCCTTTGCTGCCGTGGAAGTCATCCCGCTCATTGAGTCCACGGACAGCATCGACATCCCGGACAATGACATCCGCGTCGACGTGTTCCGCTCATCGGGCCCCGGCGGACAGTCCGTGAACACTACCGACTCAGCCGTGCGCATGACTCACCTTCCTACCGGCACTGTGGTGTCGATGCAGAACGAGAAGTCGCAGATTCAAAACCGGGCAGCGGCCATGCGCGTGCTGCAATCGCGCCTGCTGTTGCTCAAGCAGGCTGAGGAGAACGCGCAGAAGAAGGCCATGGCAGGAGATGTCAAGGCATCGTGGGGTGACCAGATGCGCTCCTACGTGCTCAACCCGTACCAAATGGTCAAGGATCTGCGCACCGAACACGAAGTTGGCAATGCCGGTGCCGTGCTGGATGGCGAAATTGATGACTTCATCGACGCCGGTATCCGCTGGCGTGCCGACATCCGGAACGCCGAGAAGCACTAAGCGCTACGGGCTTTCTGGCTTGCGGAGGCGTTACGTCTCCACCGCCTCGGTCAGCTGCCGGTGTGGATCGGCACCCGAGGTGTTAGCCCCGACGGCGCGGATTTCGCGGCACCACACCACAGCCGAGTACCTGCACTGGTTGACGATCTTGTGACTTTCGCATCCCGGTATGATGTGCCGTCTCTGGTATTTGTGGCGGTAGCTCATGCCCAGTTTAAGACGATCCATCCTTTTGCAGACGGGAACGGACGAACAGGCCGTGCTCTGGCACAATCGATCCTCCGTTTCCGAGGAGTGACGAGAAATGTGGCAGTGCCGGTATCTGCAGGATTGCTGGCAGACATCGACGGCTACTGCGCTGCACTCACGGCATACAGGGCCGGGGACGTCAGCCCAATTGTTAGGGCGTTTGCGAACGCTGCGCTACGTGCTGTATCCAACACCCGGCAACTGGTCGAGGAAATTGAAACCATGGTGGAGTCGTGGAACCACAAGCTCATGGCGCGCAAGAGCAGTAATGCTTGGCGAATTCTGGATCTCACTGCTCAGCGCCCGGTGATCGATTCGGCTACGGCAGCTCTCGAGCTTGGGGTGAAGCAACCCAACGTTTACCCTCCGCTGAAAGCCTTAGTGGACGCCGGAATCCTGAGCTCCAAGGCCGAACACAACCTTCGGCCGTTCTGGCGTAGCGATGAAATTCTGGGAGCAACCGATCAGTTTGCCAAGCGCGCTGGCCATCGGCAGAAATCCTAAGCATCTGTCCATTGGCCGTCATTGGCCGTCACGGTGCGCCGAGATCGGTACTTAGCCACCAATTGTGCGGTGTAACTACCGATCTCGGGGCTAACGTCAGCCCAAGTTCTCGCTGCCCGGTACCGCCGGGCCCGAAAAGCCCGCAGCCCAACGCCGAGCAAACCCGCAACAGCCCAACGCCTAGCAATCAAACAGCCCGCAAACAAGCAGGCCCGCAAGCAAACCGCTACCAATCCGGCACATTCACAGCAAGCACCCACACCGACACACCGGGGCGGAACCAGCTTTCACCCTGCAGCCCGCCTATAGTCATTAAGCTGGCGGTTTCTTCCCCCAAACAACTGCCCGGCCGTCAGCATGCCAGTGGAATCCGCTGGCCGGGCAACGAAAAGTCATGATTCGTTTTGAAAATGTGAGCATTGCTTACGATCGCAAGGACAAGCCTGCGCTCGACGACGTCTCCTTTGATGTTGAACGCGGCGAATTCGTGTTCCTCGTAGGTTCCTCCGGCTCGGGCAAGTCAACGCTGCTGCGCTTGATCCTGCGCGAATACCGGACCCCGCACGGGCAGATCTACGTCGCCGGTCAGAACGTGGCCAATGTGCCTAGCTGGCGCGTGCCCAAATTCCGGCGCGGCATTGGCGTGGTGTTCCAGGACTTCCGCCTCATTCAGACCAAGACGGTTTTCGCCAACGTCGCCTACGCCATGCAGGTGCTGGGCAAGAACCGTGCGGCCATCAAGTCCGAGGTCCCGCGCGTATTGGAACTGGTGGGCCTGGAAGACAAGGGCCACCGTACCCCCACAGAACTTTCCGGCGGTGAGCAGCAGCGTGTGGCTATTGCCCGCGCCATTGTGAACCAGCCCGGTATCCTGCTGGCCGATGAGCCCACGGGAAACCTTGACCCCATCACCAGTGCCGGCATCATGGACATCCTCGACCGGATCAACCAAAACGGCACCACGGTGGTCATGGCCACGCACGACGACGACATCGTCAACACCATGCGCAAGCGCGTCATCGAGCTGCGCCACGGCCAAGTGGTTCGTGATGAGGCCACCGCGCTGTACACCTCTGCGATCCCCGTGGTGTCGGCGGCAGGTGCGCTCCCCGCCGTCGTTCTTCCCAAGACGGACGACGCCGAACCCATGACCCGCCGCCGTCGTGCAGCCAGTGCCACCACGGCAGGTGACGACTCCGCTGCGGAGGATGCCATGCCGCCAAGACTTGAACGCAAATTGGGGATGCCGCTGGGGGATGCGGCCGCAACCAAGGGCGAAGACCAGCACGACGGGAACAAAAAGTGAGACTTGCCTTCATTATGAGCGAGTTGGGAAGCGGCCTGCGCCGCAACCTGACGATGGTCATTTCAGTTATTCTGGTGACCTTTGTGTCCCTGACATTTGTGGGCACCGCCGGGCTGTTGCAGATGCAGATCGGCCAGCTCAAGGGATTTTGGTATGACAAGGTTCAGGTCACCATCTACCTGTGTACCGATGTCCCCGCCAACACCAACTGTGTTTCCGGGCCCGTCACGGATGAGCAAAAGGTGGCTATCGAGGGCCTACTGTCATCACCGGCCGTGAAGCCCTATGTGGAGACGTGGACTTTTGAATCCCAGGACGATGCGCTGGGGCACTTCAAGGAACAGTTCGCGAACTCGCCCATGGTGGATTCGGTCGAGGCTGCCAACCTGCCGTCCTCGTACCGCATCAAGCTGACGGATCCGACGAAATACCAGATCATCAATGAGACCTTTGCGGCAACCCCGGGAGTGGACTCGGTGGTGGATCAACGCAAGGTGCTGGACAAACTGTTCTCCTACATGAACATAGCCACCTTTGTTGCGGTGGGTGTTGCCGGCCTCATGATTGTCTGCGCAGCGTTGCTCATTGCGACCACCATCAGACTCTCGGCCCAATCGCGCACTCGGGAGATTGAAATCATGCGACTGGTGGGCGCGTCTCGAACCGTGATTCAGCTGCCGTTCGTGCTTGAAGGTGTCATTGCCGCCACGATCGGTGCGCTGTTGGCGTCGGGGGCGGTCTTCTCCATTGTGCTCTTCGTCTTCAACGGTTATCTGGCGTCCTCCAACACGGGAACTCCTTTTATCTCCACGGGCGATGCCTTTGTGATTTACCCCGTGCTGATCCTGCTCGGTGTGGTGTTGGCCGGAGTATCATCGGCCGTTTCCCTGCGCAAAAACCTGAAAGTGTAAGGTAGGTAGGGGTCTTGTTACTCAAGATGCCTATGTGACTGGTGTTATTGATGTCAATCTTCAAGGAGCTCGAGGCATGAATTCGAAATCAAGCGGGGGAATTGGAACCGTGAAATCCCCCCGGCTTGGGCGTAGCATGCCCGGCGTCCGTCAACTGCGTCACCGCGTCGGTGCTGTTGTGGTTGGCCTCCTTGCCGTGGGACTGTTGGGCCTTGTGCCGCCAGCCCAGGCAGACGATCTCAATGACAAGGCCAACGCCTTGGAGCAGCAGGCCCATGACGTTCAGGCGTCGTTGGAGTTTGTGGATTCCGGCCTGGCAAAGTCAGCCGCAGACCTGGTGCTGTATCAGGGGCAACTACCCGGAGCTCAGCAAGCGTTGACCGAGGCCCAAGGTCGCGTCAGCGCTGCAACCGCCACGGTCAATTCGCTTGCAGCCCGGATCGACATCGCCCAGCAGAACAAAGACAAGATCACCACCCAAATTGCTGCTGATGCCAAAAAAGCCACCGAGACCAAGGAAATGATCGGCCAGATTGCCGCCCAGTCCTACAAGGCCGGCGGACTGTCGCCGAGCCTGACTTTGATCCTCGGCACAGACTCCGGCACAGACTTGGCCAGCTCCATTGATTTGGCCGAGCAGGCCCTGCGCAGCCAGACCGCTGCGCTGGAACAGCTAACGGCACAAAAAGCTACTAACCAAAACGCTCAGGCGCGGCTGGTGGCTGTGGAAGCTGAGATCACGGACCTGAAGACTCAGGCGGAGGCTGCGCTGGCCGCTGAGCAAGCGGCGCGCGATGCTGCCGCCACGCAAAAAGCCACCGTTGATAAGCTCATCAGCGATTCTGCAACCTTGAACGCCAAACTCGAAGCTGAAAAGCCGCGGATCCAGGCCAAGCTCAAGGAAGTACAGGCGCAAAAGTCTGCTGTTGCCGCCGAAATCGCAGAGATTCAGCGTAAGGAACGCGAGGCTGCTGCAGCCGCGGCAAAGGCCGAGGCTGAACGGATTGCCCGGGAACAGGCTGCCGCCGCCGCAGCCGCCGCGGCTGAGGCTGCCAAGAACAATGGCAGTAACTATGTGCCGCCGCCCTATGTACCACCGGCTTATGTGCCGCCGGCGCCGGGAAACCCGTCCGCATTTGGTTTGCAGCACCCGTTCGCCGTCAACGTTCCCATCACCTCCGGCTTCGGCTGGCGGCAGACCCCTGCCGGTACCATCGACTTCAACGGCACCGGCGGCTACGTTCACACCGGGATCGACTTCGGCGCCTGGTGTGGCACCCCCGTTTACGCGGCGGCCTCCGGCACCGTAATTTTCGCCGGCTGGGATGTATGGGGCGGCGGTAACGGCGTGAAGATCAGCCACGGCGTCATCCAGGGCAACGCCTTGTTGACGGCGTACTATCACAACACCAGTGTTCAGGTCTCCCAAGGCCAGCAGGTCACCCGCGGCCAGTTGATCGCGATCTCCGGCGGCACGGGTAACTCCACCGGCTGCCACGCTCACTTTGAAACGTGGCTCAACGGCGTAGCCGTGGATCCCATGACGCTGCTCTAGCTAGAATCTGTTTTCAGTACTACTTACCGCACCACACGCCAGGCTCGGCCGACGGTTCTAAGACCGTTGCCGGGCCTGTCGTTGCTAGACTCTAACCTTGCTAGAACCTTGCTAGCGACTGAACGTTGCTAGACTTGAACCTCGCGCCACCGCTGGTGCGTCCAACCATCCGAGAAGGAGCCTGCTGTGCCTAAGGAAAGTGGCCTGAAGGTAGTGGCCACCAATCGCAAGGCCCGGCATGATTACCACATCATGGATACCTTTGAGGCCGGTCTGGTCTTGATGGGAACCGAAGTGAAATCGCTGCGTGAAGGCCGCGCCTCATTGGTGGACGGCTTCGCCACGTTCTACAACGATGAGCTGTGGCTCGAAGGCGTCTACATCCCCGAATACCTCAACGGCAGCTGGACCAACCATACGGCCCGCCGCCGCCGCAAGCTCCTGCTGCACCGCGAAGAGCTGGAAAAAATTGAGCGTAAGACCCGCGAATCCGGTTTCACCATTGTGCCCTTGCAGCTGTACTTCAAGGACAGCCGCGCCAAGGTAGAGATCGCCATTGCCCGCGGTAAGAAGGATTACGACAAACGCCACACACTGCGTGAGCAGCAGGACAACCGCGAGGCGCTGCGTGCCATGCGTGAAAAGAACCGCGGCACCGCCTAGATTTTCTTCTCTTGTACCTTTTAGCTCTGTCCCTGTCACTTTGTCAGAGCTGTGTCCTAAGCTGGCAGCTAAAGCAAGGGAAGCCGAGAAATTGAAGGCTGAAAGGCGGATCGTGGCTGCGGTGAGTGGTAAACGCTGGTGGATCGTGGGAGCCTGCTTGGCAGCGGCGGCACTGATCGCCGTCGCCATGGTGCAGATTTTCGGCGGCAATGCGCCCCTAGCTGGCTCCTCTTCGGCGCCCTCGTCTCCATCTTCAAGCACGACGTCGGCACCGCCTTCCAGCGCCACCTCGGCTCCGACGTCGTCCGCGTCAGCGTCTTCCAGTGCGTCACCTTCCTCTGGAGTGAAGGGATTGGCTGCGGAAAAACTGGCCGCCATGACCCTAGAACAAAGAGTGGGCCAGGTACTGATGGTCTCCTCAGCCGTGACCGGAGCGGATCAGAATTCGCTGTACGCGCTGGACACCCTCTTTGTCGGAAATGTCTTCATGAAGGGGCGTAGCACCGCCGGCCAGGCCGGGATCGGGGCAGAAGTGGCTGCAATTACGGCCCACATTTCCGGATCGCGCACCGTGGGGGTGAGACCGTTTGTGGCGACCGATCAAGAGGGCGGCTTTGTACAGATCATGCGTGGACCCGGGTTCGATGAAATGCCTCAGGCCATTGAACAGGGGCAGCTTTCACCAGCAGCCTTGCTCAGTGAGTCGACCCGCTGGGGGCAGCAACTGGCGTCCGTGGGCGTCAACGTCAACCTAGCTCCGGTGCTGGACACCGTGCCTAGTGCGGAGTTTGCCCCGCAGAATGCACCTATTGGCACCTTCGGCCGGGAATATGGCTACACGCCAGCCGCCGTCTCGAGTCACGGGCTGGCGTTTGCTCAAGGCATGATGGCCTCCGGTGTTGAGCCGACCATCAAACACTTTCCGGGGCTCGGCCGGGTCACTCTGAACACCGATGTCGCCGACGGTGTCACGGATGACATCACGGTGCGCAATGACCCCTACGTGGCCCCGTTCCGTGACGCCGTGCAGGCCGGAGTGCCGTGGCTCATGATGTCCAACGCCTGGTATCCCAAAATCGACCCGTCAGCGATGGCACCGTTCTCCAAGGTGATGGTTCATGACATGGTGCGTGGCGACTTAGGCTTCAAGGGCGTCATTGTCAGTGACGATATTTGCGACGCCGTTCAAGTCTCGGCGCTTCCCGTGGCGCAGCGCGGCGTGGAGTTCATTGCGGCTGGTGGAACCATGGCCTTGTGTACGAACCAGGCTCTGCTGCCGCAAATGTATTCCGGGCTGCTTGAGCGGGCCCAAACCGACCCTGGCTTTGCTGAGAAGGTCGACGCCGCAGCCCTGCTAGTGCTGCAGGCTAAAGAAGCCAAGGGGCTCATCGACTAGCCAGGGGTAGCCGCGGGTCTTCGCGGGAATATATCTATGCCACTATGCGCTATTATGGGTAGTCCACGAACAGTTGCTCTCGGGCATCAGTGAGTGGAGTTGAAAAAACAATAGGGGATGATCGGTTTCGACGGTGTTAGTCGAGACAGGTGAAGCGGGTCGAGGATACAGGGTTAACTCGTAAACGATCTCTGTAAAACACAAGTGCTGAATCAAATCGCACTGACTTCGCTCTTGCTGCCTAAGCAGTAAGACAGTCCGTCAGCCCGGGAACGCTCTCGTCCCGGATCCTGGCGTCATCTAGAGGGCCACTGCTCTAAGTTCTCGTTGTAGGCGCTTAGGGGACTCTTATACAACTGGGCCTGGCAGCTACTTGTTTGCGAGATAGCTGGGGCCGAGAAAAACCGCTGCAAACTGCACCCGGAGAAGCCCTGACAACACAACATCGGACGGGAGTTCAATTCTCCCCATCTCCACATCCCTATTGGGACCTGTTCCTCGCCTTCGCGGTGGGGGACAGGTCCTTTTTTATGCCCTGATGGAAAACAGAGTGACGCGCGGCAACTGGGGCGCTAGTTAGCGGTGCGCGGGTTTCATCATCAGTCGACACAAGGGGGATGAAGATGCACGGGAGACGAGCAGAGGCGGTGTCCTTGTCCTTAGTAGGCGATGGCACAAGCAGGCTTGCTAGGGGGTGGCTGGCCGCACTGGCTGGTGCGACGGCAATCGCTCTAACTTGCGGAGCCGCATACCCGCAAGACGCCACCATGGCAGTGGGCTAAACACCTTTAAACAATTGAGTGGTGGCCAGCCAGAAAGCCGGACCACCACTCACCCCCAAAGTTTTGTGCACCACATGAGGCAAACTTTGTTCACACATTCATTATTATGTCAGATACTAATGGAAAAGTGTACATCGGGCTTTGTGAGGACCCGGATCCGGAGCTGGAGTGCCGGGCTCTAGTGCTGGCGCGGCGCCTGCGTCGTGACTGCAACGGGGCGGCGGATGAAGGACAACCAGACAAGCACCAGCCCCAAAGCCACAAACAAGATGGCGGAGAAGGTCATGATGTCCACCGCCTGCCAGTTTGCCCACCGAGGAATTCGCAAGGGCACGGTGGCACAGACCAAGGAGAATCCAACCAGCAAGAAGAAAGCCGCGACCCGGTCAACCACAGGCCGTCGAGAAAATGCGGCCTTCGCGGTTGCCACCACCGCGCAGGCTGCGGCGTAGCCAATATAGGCAATACCGAACCATTGGTAGGCGTTCAAGGCTGGCTGATGGGTGAACGCCACCAGCCCCGTGCTGGACCCATCTACATCGGCGAGCACATAGCTGACGAAAAGTCCCAGTGCCGACACGGCTAAAACAGTCACACCCAACGGGCCTCGGATGAGCGTTTGAGCCAAAGGAGAATTGTATGCAGCGGCTACCTTGAACGTCAGTAGGAAGAAGACACCCAACATGCTCAGCCGCAACACAACATTGGCCAGGTTGACACCCCCAAGCAAGGCATCAACAGGCAGGTAAATTTCCGGCAGGCTCAGTGCGACGCTGACCGTGGCTAGGACAAAAGCCCAGGAAAGCCCGCGGTTGCGGCCTTTGAGTAGCGAGGGTGCACGCCACAAGGTGCAGGCTAGACACACGATAAGTGCGCTCCATTGCAAAATAAGGGTCATCCCAAGTTCTCCCAAACACTGCGCACAGCTGCCTTATCATCCTCGGTACGGCGCAATACCCGGCTCAAGTAGTCCAGCCGATGGGATGCCAGGGAGGCGAGAGCGCTGGTGGGTAGGGTCCGCAAAGCCTGTTCGCGGGATCCGGATTCCCACCCGGCCTCGGCGGGGGACAGGAAGCCGGTGGACACCAGGCCATTGCTCAGGCCGACGCCGGCAATTCTGGCACTGCCAATGGCCAGTTCGGCGGTGAGCCGGTTAGCGCTGATCTGCGCAGATAAGTTCTGTGGGGCAATGGCGGCCTGCCTGGCCACGGCCTGGCGCAGATCTCCGGTGTCCACGGCATCCAGCCAGGCCCGCACAGAGGACTTGTGGTGCGGTGCTGACAAAGGCACAGCAACGGGTTTGCTGAGACTCTCTGCCGCCGTGTTTCGGTTCAGTAGCTCCTGGAGGAGGTCTGAATCAGAGACTTGGCTCAGTAATTCAGCGAGGTTGGGCGGCTTTGACCCTGCAGAAAGGTCCTCGAAAGAGGGGAATTCGGTCAGGGTAGCTACCACAGGCAAATCCAAGGAACGGCTGACGGCGGCAATGGTTCCCAGCGATACTCGCCCGCGCACCAATTGCTGGGCCAGGGTTGAGCGTTTGATGCCAGCGGCGCGGCACACAGCGGCGTGGCTGGTGCCACCGGCAACACCAGTCAGCCAGTGTTGGAAGAATCTTGCCGGAACGGTCACGGCCGCACCCCGGCGCCAGTGATAGCGCCACAGCCTAAGCCAGCGCCAAAGGTGATCGTCTCAGGAGAACTGTTCATAGCTGGGCCCGTTGCTTGCCTAGTCATCCTGGGTGTCGACGATGCCACGGAAACGCGAGCCCACGCCGTCGTACTCGCTACGACGCCAGCCGGCCTGCGGATCAGGGAGCTCGGAGTTCTCGTGGAAATCGCAGATCACGTAGGTGAATTCCGGCCACCACTTCTTTGGGCGAGCCACCTCGAGGAAGTCACAGAGGTAGCAGCGCAGATCCACCCAGATGGGGCGCTTGCCGGTGGAGTTGGCGCGGGACTGGGCTAACCATGCGGGCGGGTTGGCATCAATGGCCGCGACCTCGACGGAACTCATGCGTGAGGGAATGCCGTTGCGGGCAGCCATTTCCGGCGGAATATTCAGGGCCTGGGCCACTTGCCGACGGTTGAGCGAAGAGTGCGAGGAAGAGTTGTTTGCCATGGTTCTATCAAGAATAGGGCGAAGCGAGCACGGTGGCGATTCCACAGGGCCGGTGAAGGCCACAAGTGGGTCCGTGGATAGCCAAAGTAGCCGCTCGAAGCTGGTGAGAATGGCCACAAAGGGAAGCCCCTGCCTGCAACATTTTGAATAAATTCGCCGAGAATACACTAAATTTACCGATCGTCCCCTATGCTGTGGGAAAACATCAGGGAATATAGGGCGCAAGTCCAGCATTCTAGGGCTAGTATGGGGCGCTGAAACACCCCGCCATTACCACGAGTACCTCAGGAGTTTGAAAACCGCATGGCAACGGATTACGACGCACCCCGCAACAAGGACGAAGACCACGAGACAGAGTCGCTTCAGGCACTCCAGGTTCAGCGTGGCGGTGCACAGACGGCTCATATTGACGTCGAAGATTCAGACACGGCTGAAGGCATGGATCTGCCCGGCGCCGACCTCTCCAACGAAGAGTTGGTGGTTCAGGTCATTCCCGCACAGGACGACGAGTTCACTTGTTCTTCCTGCTTCCTGGTTCGCCACCGCAGCCAGGTTGCTCGCGAAAAGAACGGCATGTTCTTCTGCAAGGACTGCGAAGGCTAAAGTACGCTCGCTATGCAGGGCCTTTTAATGTGGTCCTGCACTCTACGGCGGACTTCGAGGAAAGCTTGGTGCGGATCATGACCGATCGTGTGCAGGAACTGTTGGGCGTCTTCGATGCCCCCAATGCCAACGCCGCCGAGCTGTTGTGCGACCGGCACCCGGCAGAGAACACCGCTTTTACGGTCATCGATGCCAACCTTGACTCGGTCGACATCAGCTACGGCGAACTGCGGGAGAAATCCCTGCGGTTCGCCGCTGCTTTGTCCTCCCTCGGGGTGACCCCCGGCGACCACGTGGCCACCCTCATGGGCAAGTCTGCTGAACTGGTCATTGCGCTGCTGGGCATCTGGCGCCTTGGTGCGGTGAACGTTCCGCTGTTCACCGCCTTTGCACACGACGCCATTGAATTCCGGTTGCAGGTCAGTGGCACCCGGCTGGTGATTTGCGACGCCGATCAGCGCCGTAAATTGACCCCTCCCGGCGAGACCCCCACCGATGCCTCCCGCCCCGTCATTGTGGCCCGCGGCGAAGCGTTCGGCTACGACCATTCTCTGGCCGAGATGGTGGCCGGGACGGGCGCCTTTTCCGGGCTTGCCCCCTTGACTGACACTTACGACGCCGGATCCGTCGCCGTGGGCGGTGATGGCCCGCTGGTGCAGTTGTTCACCTCCGGAACCACCGGTTCGCCCAAGGGTGTGCCCATTCCACTGCGAGCTGTGGCCTCCTTTGTGGGCTACTTGGAGTTTGGCTTGGACGTCCGGGACACCGACGTTTTTTGGAACATGGCTGACCCCGGATGGGCTTATGGGCTCTACTTTGCGCTGCTGGGGCCGATGGCTACCGGACAACGCTCTCTGCTGCTGACCGCCGGATTTGATGCCAACTTGGTGTGGTCGGTGATGGAGAAGTTCTCCGTGACTAACTTTGCTGCGGCGCCCACAGTGTACCGTTCCTTGCGATCTGGCTCTACTGCCGGTCAGGGACACACGCTGCGCCGGGCATCGAGCGCCGGCGAACCGCTGACCCCTGACGTGATTGAGTGGGGACGCGAGGCTCTGGGCGTTGAGGTGCGCGACCACTACGGACAGACCGAACACGGCATGGTGGCTGGCAATGCATGGGCCGATGGTCTGCGCGAACCGTTGCGACCTGGCTCGATGGGGCGGGCGCTGCCGGGCTGGACCGTGGAGGTGCTGGCCAATGAAAGCGACACTCCTGCCGCTGACCTCGAATCTGGACGCGTGGCTATCAAGGTGGCGGACAGCCCCTTCATGTGGTTCACCTCCTACATTGATGCTCCGGAGAAAACCGCCGAGCGTTACACGGCCGACGGCGTTTGGTACATCACCGGTGACGCTGGCCGGCGCGATGCCGACGGCTGCATTTACTTCTCTTCCCGTGATGACGATGTCATCATCATGGCCGGCTACCGGATTGGCCCGTTCGATGTGGAGTCCGTACTGGTGACGCACCCGGCCGTGGCTGAGTCCGCCGTTATTGGCACGCCGGATGACATCCGCGGCGAAGTTTTGGAAGCGTTCGTGGTGCTCAATGATCCGGCTGCTGCTTCCGATGAGTTGGCCGTGGAACTACAGCAATTGGTCAAGACCAAGTTTGCTGCCCACGCCTATCCGCGGCGCATTCATTTTGTGGCCGAACTTCCCAAAACGCCCAGCGGTAAAGTCCAGCGCTTCGTGTTGCGCAAAGACCGGGCCGCCATGACGGATCTGGGTTAGGGAACGGGGCGAGCGTGGACAACGGCACAACTGCAGAGACAGCGACGGAGGCGGACGCTGCGGCGGTCCCGGCAGCTGGGCGTCAGGCGGCGGGGCGTCAGGCGGCGGGCCGACGGTCCGCAGGCGCGGTTAACAAGGAACCGGTGGTGGCCGTGGGCTTAGCCACACTTGGGTTTGTCTTGGAAGTGGCCATGCTGGCAGCTTTTGTGTTCTGGGGATTCCGGCAGGACAGTCCGTGGGACCTGGTTTTGGGCATTGGCATTCCTGCCGTCCTAGTGGTCGCATGGGGAGTCTTTTTGGCGCCACGAAGCGAACGGCGTCTCAAGCCCGCCATTGTGTGCTGGGTGGCTCTGGCACTATTCTTGCTCGCAGCCGTGGCGCTCTTTGCTGCTGGCGCCGCGCTCTGGGGCACACTTATGGCCCTAGTCTCTGCGGGGCATTTCCTCGGCTCACAGTATGTGGCCCGTCAGGCTAGCTGAATCCTTGTTCTCCGCTATGCCCTAGCTGATTCTCTTGGCTAAGATCAGCTACTCCCTGCTGGGAGTTGCTGCTCAGACGGGGCTCGCCATGAGCGTCGAATTGCGAACTCACGGTGTCAGACATGCGCCTCCTTGGAATGTTCTGGGCGTCCCGATCAATTCTGATGGGCAAAATGAGATCGACTGCGGCGCCGACGAACTAGATACATCGTCGTACATGCTGACGCTGGCCACCCACGGCGACTACCCAGCGCAACGCGAGGAAATCACAGAAAAAAGACGCCCTAGTGCGTGGTGTGCGGGCTCATGAGTGAGCCCCCGGTGAGGTCCTGCACTAAACATTCGGCGTGGCTTCCTACCGAAGCCAACCACAGCGAGGCGGCGACCTCATCGCCCAAAGTCTGGGGTCCGGCGTCGTGCGTTGAGTTCTCTACATGCACCTGCAGACCGGCACCGAAGCGCGGCCGGCCCAACACTGTGAGCTCGGTGTCCAAGCCAATGCCCAAGGATTCCAAGTGCCTCAGGAGCTCGGGATCGTGATCACTGATGCGGCTGATGCGCCCGGTATGGCCGGGATCCAGCTCATCGAGCCGGTGTGAGGGGGCCATGGTGATACGGCCCTGAGCATCGGGAATGGGGTCCCCATGGGGGTCGCGTACCGGATGGCCGAGCTTGTTGCTCATGCGCTCGATGAAGTTCTCCGAGACGGCGTGCTCCAACTGTTCGGCTTCATCATGGACCTCGTCCCAGGTGTAACCGAGCTCCTGCACCAGATAGGTCTCCAAGAGCCGGTGACGGCGCACCATGGCTAGGGCTAAAGACAGCCCCTCGGCAGTCAGGTGGATGGGGCTGTAGGGCTGGTGATCAACTAAGCCCTGATCCTTGAGCTTGCGCACCATTTCCGAAACGGAGGAGTTGGCCACCCCCAGCCGGGTGGCCAGCACCGAGGAAGTGATGGGCTTATCTTGCCATTCGGTGTAGGCATAGATGACCTTGACGTAGTCTTCGATGCTGGATGAAGTGGCAGTTGTTTTCACGTCCTCAACACTACCTGTTAGGTCTGGCCGGTGAATGTCAGCCACAGTAGCAGGATGTTCAGGGCAACGATGAGAATCACGCTGAGCAGCGCCGTCAGCCGTAGCAGCAGACCGTCGCGATGGACTCCCATGAGTTCCTTGCTGGCGGTTAGACGCAGGAGGGGGATGAGCGCGAACGGGATGCCGAAACTGAGGACGATCTGGCTTACGATCAGTGCCCACGTGGGGTCAACGCCGGCCGAGAGCAAGATGATGGCCGGGATCAGGCTGACCATGCGCCGGGTTTGTAGGGGGATCCGCACCTTCAGTAACCCGTTCATGATGGTGGAGCCGGCGTAGGCGCCCACCGAGGTGGAGGCCAAGCCCGAGGCCAGCAGACCCACGGCAAATACGACGCCGATCACGGGGCCTAAACTGTCCACGATCGCTGCGTGAGCGCCTTCGATGCTGTCGGTTCCGGAGATGCCGCCCAGTGTTGAGGCTGCCAGCAGGAGCATGCCAATGTTGACGGCTCCGGCCAGGATCAGGGCCAGCACCACATCGACTCGTGTGGCATTGATGACGAGCTTGAGCTTTTCCGGGGTGCTCCTTGCATCGGGATGGCGGTCCTTGGCCAGTTGTGAGTGTAGGTAGATGGCGTGTGGCATGACGGTGGCGCCGAGCATGCCAGCTGCGAGCAGGACACTGTTGGCGCCGTCGAACCGGGGGATCAGGCCACTTGCGATGCCGGCCGGATCGGGCGGGCTGAGTACTAGGCCGGCCAGGAATCCGATGGTGATGATGACTAGCAAGAAGATGATGACGGTTTCAAAGTGCCGCTGGCCCCGCCGGTTCTGGATCGTCAGCAGGGCCATGGAGGCGATGCCCACGATCAGTCCGCCGATCGGCAAGGGGATCTGGAAGAGCAAGTGCAGAGCGATGGCGCCGCCCACCACTTCGGCGAGGTCGGTAGCCATGGCTACGAGCTCGGCCTGTGCCCAGTAGAGTCGGCGCGGAGTGGTTCTATAGCGTTCGCCGAGATGCTCCGGGAGCGATTTCCCAGTCACCACGCCAAGTTTGGCGGACTGGTATTGGACCAGCATGGCCATGACGTTGGCCGCGACCAGTACCCACACCAGTAAGTAGCCGTAGCTGGCGCCAGAAGTGAGGTTTGCGGCTACATTGCCGGGGTCCACGTAGGCGATGGCTGCCACGAACGCTGGTCCGAGCAGCAGTAAGAGGCCCCCGCGAGGTCTGCGCTGCGCCTTGACCTTGGCTGTGTCTAGCAAAACCCCACCTTTCGCCATGCCTAAATCAAATATTTAGGCATACCGAAATCATAGGGTGTTGGGTTGGTATTGTCGAGTGGGCTTGAGCTTGAGCTTGGGCTGGGGCGTTGGCCGGGGCTTTGGCCTTTTTCTTTGGTGCTGCGCTCGTATTGATGGTTGCGCGGCGGTGCGTTGCGGTTTCGGCCTTACTTCGGTTTCGGTGGAGCTAGCGTTTCTGGGTCCGCCACGTTTGGGAGGTGTACGGCAGTTCCATGGTCTCGCCGGGTGCGTGGCCCAAATGTTCGAAGAGGTACCAGCTCAGATTGGTCATGACCTTGGTTCGTATCTGTTCATTTGCCTTGAGGTAGTAGCTGCGCGACTTGGCCAGTTCCATGATGCCTTCCGGTGTCAGCAGTTGGGCCCAGTGCGTATGGTGCGGGTCTGCTGCCGTGAATTCCGGGCCAACCGTGGGCCGAAAATCAGGCTTGTGAACGTCGCCAGCATGCATTATCCGTGCCAGACGATGAACCCAGGGGAGTCCGATATCGAGCTGATTCCAGACCAAGCCGAGTACCCCACCGGGTCGCAGAACCCGGGCGATCTCGGTGCTGGAGGCGAGCGGATCGCACCAGTGCCAAGCTTGAGCAACCACTGCCAGATCCATGGATTCATCCGGCAACTCAAGGTGTTCGGCGGCTCCTACCTTGGTGGTGGCCTGAGGCAAATCCGCAGCGAGTTGGGCGAGCATGTCCGCAGACGGGTCCACAGCGGTGATGTTCCAGTTGCGCTGTGCCAGAAGCTGCGTGTACTTGCCGGTGCCGGCCCCAATATCTACGGCATCGTGGATTAGTCGGGGACTCAATTCCTCGAGCCAGTCCAGCGACTCCGCCGGGTAGCCTGGGCGCACCTTGTGGTAGTGATCCCCGCCCTCAAGGAAGGCTGTGGCCATCTGCTGGCGCCGCTGAGCGTCGAAGACCGGACCGCCGGTGCCTGCCATGGAGCTCCTGAATGTTGCGTGGTTGTTGACCAGATAGTGCGGTTCAACTTTACCGCCTCTGTCTCCAGGCCCTGGCCCGCGGTTCTGCTCGTGAGCTTGAGACGCTATCGCAGCAATGGTCAACTTTTGGCGAACCCTAGCGCACCGCACTTCACCGCGGTGCGATAGCGTTCCCCGAAACGGAACCATTGCTGCGATAGCGTTGGGTTTCCGGCGTTGGGTTTTTTGCTGTTGGGTTAGTCCGTTGAGCAGGGGGCCGCGCCGGCTGTTCCCGGGGTGTTCGGTGCCCACTGGGGGTAGCTGCGGTTATCGTTCGTCGGTACCCAGCGGCCAGTATCCACCACGTAATCCCAGCCGAGGCCGTCACTGAGCAAGGCCGCCACGCCAGCAATCAGGCGCCGGGCATCCTCAAGCTGTGACCCCACACCGAAGCTGGCACGCAGCGAACCGGCCGGCAATCCCAGACGGTTCAGCAGCGGGTGTGCGCAGAATTTTCCGTCACGGACGCCAACGCCATGCTCAGCGGAGAGATAAGCGGCGACCAATCCGGCGTCGTACCCGGTGACCGAGAAATTCACCACGCCAATGCTCCCGCACTCCGGGTGCGAGTCCGCGTCCTCGAACAGCGAGTGGATCCTAACGCCGTCGATCTCGTTGAGCCCTGCCACGAGATGGGCGCGCAGGCTCTGCTCATGGTTGTGCCAGTCATCGGCGTCCAAAGCGGACAGGACCGTGGCCGCCTTGGCGAGGGTCGCGGCACCCAGCACATTGGGGGTGCCGCCCTCGTGGCGGGCAGGTCCCTGCGCCCAGATGATCGATTCGAGCCGGACGTCCTTCACGGCTCCGCCGCCGGCGAGGTGCGGGTGACCGGCGTCGAGCCAGTCGGAACGTCCCACCAGAACGCCCGCGCCGAAGGGAGCATACAACTTGTGTCCGGAGAAGGCCACGTAGTCAATGCCGGTCTCGGCCAAGTTGATGCGGCGGTGCGGAGCCAGCTGGGCGGCATCGACTACGATCCGGGCGCCGTAGCGGTGAGCCAGGGTGGCCAACTCGGCTATGGGGAGCACCTCGCCGGTGACATTGGAGGCGCCGGTGACGGCTAGGAGCAGCACATTCCCGGCTCGCAACTGCGTTTCCACGCGAGCCAGTGTGGAGACAATGGAACTGGCGGCCACCACTGAACGGTGGGGGAGTGCTTGCCAAGGCAGGAGGTTGGCGTGGTGTTCAATGTCCAGATACAGCACCTCGCCGTGGACATTGGAACGGCCCTCGGCGTAGCCGCGCTGTTTCAAGAGCGATTCCACGCAGCCAGCCAAAAGGTTCAGGGAATCGGTGGTGTTGCGAGTGAAAATGACTGTGTCATCCTCCCGGGCGCCGACAAAATTGGCCACGATCTTGCGGGCATTTTCATAGACCGAGGTGCTAACTTGTGAGGCGAATCCGGCCCCGCGGTGCACGCTCGCGTAGTAGGGGAGCACCTCATTCAAATGCGCGGCAACCTCTTCAACAGCTGGGGCCGACGCTGCATAATCCAGATTTGCGTACCGCACATGCCCGCCCTGAATCAGCGGAGCGGACAGATCCTGACCCACCACGGGCAGAAGAGGCGTATCGGCAAGTTGAAGGTGGTCCAAAACGGCAGAGCTCATGAGAAATTCCTTTTACACCTTGGGACCTTTTGGGGGTGCCAAGAAGTCCGCGCTTGCCAGAACCGAACGGCTCTGGCCAGGTCGTCACCCGGGGCACCCCGCCGCGAAAGGAGGGTTGCCGGCCAGCAAACCGGGGTTTAGCGCTGGCACTCGTGACCTATGCCCAAAATCGTAGCCCAAGATTTTTAGCGGTGCATCTATTACGTTTCGTTTCGCACGCCTTGGTGAGCGCGGCGGCAGGGGAGACAAAGAACGACGGCGGGAGGCCGCCGTCGTTCTTAACTCATCTGTGCTATTGCGTAGAGAGGGCTTGGGGTCAGCCCAGCAGGTCGTCCCAATTCGGGTTCAGGCGCCGCAGAACTTCCGTGTGCAAGATGGAGTTGGTGGCCAAAGCGTTGCCGCCGAACGGGCCTTCGGCGCCTTCGAGCGAGGTGAAGCGGCCGCCGGCTTCCTGCACGATCGGGACCAGGGCTGCCATGTCGTAGAGGTTCAGTTCTGGCTCGCAGGCGATGTCTACGCTGCCCTCGGCGACCATGCAGTATGACCAGAAATCGCCGTAGGCCCGGGTGCGCCAGACATCGTCGGTGAGGGAGATGAACTCGTCGCGATTGCCGCGATCAGCCCAGCCAGTCAGCGATGAGTAGGACAGTGAGGCGTCCTTGAGCTCAGCGACGTTGGAGACGCGGATGCGGGTGGCTGCGGCGAGAGATTTGCCCATGTACGCCCCTGTGCCTTGAGCGGCCCACCAGCGTTTGCCCAAGGCAGGTGCGCTGACGAGGCCAACAACGGGGATGCCGTCGTCGACCAGAGCAATCAACGTGGCCCAGACCGGAACGCCGCGGACAAAGTTCTTGGTCCCGTCGATCGGGTCGATGATCCAGCGGCGCGAACCGTGGCCGCTGCTGCCAAATTCCTCGCCCAGTACAGCATCACGCGGGCGGACCCGGGACAGCTGGCTGCGGATGGACTCCTCGGCGGCCTTGTCGGCATCGGTGACAGGTGTCAGATCCGGCTTGGTCTCAACGGCTAAATCCAGGGCCTTGAAGCGGGACATGGTCAGGGAATCCACGCTGTCAGCCAGCACATGGGCCAGGCGGAGGTCATCGTTGTACGTCTGGGGTGGGGTCGTCATAAGTTCACGCTATCGCGATTTAACCACAAGACGGGGCAGGCGCCCTGAACACATACGCACCATTCGTGATGAGTGGTGCGTATAGCTTCAGCGCCCTGAACACATACGCGCCCGTCGCAGCCACCGGTGCGTATGAGTGTTCATACGCACCGGTGGCGCGCAGTGGTGCGTATGAGTTCATAAATTTGGACCGCAAGTGGGCGCTGGAGCGGCTACTCGATGATGCCCAGTTCCTTCTCGGCGGCACGGCCTTCGGTGCGGTCGCTGGTGCCCAGGAGGCGGCGCAACGATGCCAGACGGGCCGGGCCGGCCTCGCCCGCGTGGCCGGCGGCAACGTAAGGGTCCAAACTGCAGTTGACCGCGGCGCTGTCATGCTTGCAGCCGCGTTCGCAATCCTCTGTGCCGGGCTGCAGATCCGGGAAGGCCTGCAGGATCCGGTCGGGGTCCACATGGGCCAGACCGAAGGAGCGGATACCAGGGGTATCAATGATCCACGAGCCGGGCTGGGAGTCTTGGAGTTTCAGCGCCAGCGCCGAGGATGAGGTGTGGCGGCCGCGACCAGTGACGGCATTGACGCCGCCGGTGGCCCGTTGCGATCCGGTCAGGGCATTGACCATGGTGGACTTGCCCACGCCGGAGTGGCCCACCAGCACGCTGACCTTGCCATCCAAATAGCCATGGAGCTGTTCCACGGCGCCGCCTGCCAAGAGGGCGGAATCGCCGTCGTCGCTGCGGGCATCGATACCGGAGGCGCCATCTGCGGCCGTGCGGCTGATGATGACGGTCATGTCCAGGTGTTCGTAGTTGGCCAGCAGCTCGGACGGGTCCTTGATGTCGGTCTTGGTGATGAGCAACAGGGGCGCGATGCCGGAGTCATAGGCAGCCACCAGGGCGCGGTCGATGAAGCCGGTGCGAGGTTCCGGGTTGGCGGCGGCCACCACGATGACCAGTTGGTCTGCGTTGGCTACCACGGCCCGCTCAACCGGATCGGTGTCGTCGGCGCTACGGCGCAGCAGGGTGCGGCGTTCCTCCACCCGGACCAACCGGGCCAAGGAATCGGGCTTGCCACTGGTATCTCCCACGAGCGCCACGAAGTCTCCGGCCACCACCGGATTGCGGCGCAGTTCCCTCGCCCGAGCAGCAATCAGGATGCGCTGCGTGGGTTGGTCCTCATCCACGATCGCTGTGTAGCGGCCGCGGTCCACCGTGATGATCCGGCCAATGACGGCGTCATCGTGGGCAGGCCGGTCCTTGGTGCGCGGACGGCTGCCCTTCTTGTTTGCCCGTACGCGAACATCTGATTCGTCCCAGTTGCTGTAGTCCCGTGCCATGTTCTACGCCTCTGTTTCAGCCGCCGCAATGTTCTCGGTGCTGGCCGACGGTTCGGCCGTCTGCGCCACCATCTGCGCCCACATGGCCGGGAAGTCAGGCATGGTCTTGGCCGTGGTGCCAATGTTTTCCACTTCAATACCGGGCACGGCCAAGCCAATGATGGCGCCGGCTGTCGCCATCCGGTGGTCGTGATAACTGTGGAACACGCCAGCGCGCAGGGGAGCGGGGTTGATGATCAGCCCGTCCTCGGTCTCCTCGGCGTTGCCGCCCAGAGCGTTGATCTCGGCCACCAACGCAGCGAGACGGTCCGTCTCATGGCCACGCAAATGCGAGATCCCGCGAAGGCGCGACGGCGTCGACGCCAGGGCGCAGATGGCCGCCGTGGACGGTGCCAGCTCGGAAGTGTCGGCAATGTCCACACCCCGGATTTCAGCGCCGCCGGTCACGGTGAGCACACCCTCTTCGAGAGTCACTGTGGCACCGAACTGTGGCAGGATTTCGCGCCACTTATCGCCCACCTGGGTGGTGTTCGTGGGCCAGTTAGGGATACGCACAGTACCCCGTGTGGCCAGCGCGGCAGCCAGGAACGGCCCTGCGTTGGACAGATCCTGCTCAAGCGAAACATCAAAGCCAGCCAAGGTGGCGGGCTCCACGATCCAGTGCTTGGGCGTGGAATCGTCCACGGAAACACCCATAGAGCGCAGAATTTCTACTGTCATGGAAATGTGGTCCAGGCTCGGGACAGACTCACCAATATGCTCTAGGTGCAGAGCTGTGTTAAAACGAGGTGCCACCAGCAGCAGGGCGGAAATGAACTGGGAAGAGCCGCCAGCATCTACCTGAACGTGTCCACCATCAACACCACCGCTGCCGTGGACGGTGAACGGCAAGAAGCCATCCTCGCCGTCCTCGACCCGCACCCCAAGCCCTTCCAAGCCGGCCACAATGGGAGCCATGGGGCGCACCAAAGCCGCGGGATCGCCGTCGAACTTCACTGCGCCGGAAACCAGAGCGGCAAGCGGCGGAACAAAACGCATGACCGTGCCTGCCAGCCCGCAGTCCACCACAATGCCGCCGTCGGGCGCGGTGAAGCCCGCTGGGATGGGGGTGACCACCAAATCCGGGACGTCGCCGCTGCCGGGCACCTCGGTGATGCCAGCCCCCAAGGCACGCAGCGCGCCGATCATCAGATCAGAATCACGCGATTGCAGCGGGGCGCGGAGGCGGGATTCACCCTCGGCGATGGCGGCGAGAACAAGATACCTGTTGGTCAGCGATTTGGAGGCCGGAATGGTGACGGTGGCGTCCAGGGGTGTTGCGCTAAAAGGTGCGGGCCAATGGGCGGTGGTCATAAATATTTACTGTCCTGTCACGTCGTGGGCAAGCGCGCGGACCTGCTTGTCCGCATTTTTCAATTGAGTCTTGGCGGTCTTCTTGCTGCTCGCGAGCAGCTTTTCAGTACGCCACGCCAGTCCCGGACGCCCCGCGGTGTCCACGCTAGCCAGCAGAACCCCGCCAATCAGGCCAATGTTCTTGGACAGCTGATTGCGGCGGTGCGAGCGGTTTTCCTTGGTGTCGGTGTTCGCATTGCGGTACTCCACCACCGTGTTGAGCCCGGCGGTCAGTGCAAGCACGACGGCGGCGGGCCGGGAAAACTTGCCGGCAGCCAGCAGGACGCCGGCCCCTACCTGGGCGCCAGCAAGGACGCGGGCAAGGTTCTTCTCACTGGCTTCCACCGGCAGGGCGGCGCTGAGCGGGCCCAGAACCGGAGATAGCTGTGCGGCCGTCGCATCTGCGTGGCGCAGCCGATCCAGACCGGAAAAGATGAACGATGATGCCAGCATTGGGCGGGCAAGAGCGCGAATAATGGACAAGGTGGCCTCCTTCGTGGTGCGGTCAGCCATCCATGGGCGGCCCGGGCCGGCCCACAGAAGGCTCATGCTGTGTACCAGTCTCCCACGACTGGAAGCGCTGATGCGGTCATTGCGGAATATCCGACGCCGTTGCCCGGTTTACATCATTAGTGGCGGCGTCTGTTGGGGCCGGACAGTTGACACTACTGATCGAGGACTCATGAACGACTCATCGACGACTCAGGGACGGAAAGGCGGCAATGCAGACACTAAGTACTCTGGCACCTCCAGTAACTGACGTGTTAGTGCGTGTGAGCATAGACTCGAACGTGATGAACATTTCCGAGCCTGAGCAAACCGTCAGCACCGAGCCGCAAAGCGCACCCGTAGTGGTGAGCACGGACGTTGCTGATGTTGATGTTGCCAATGAGACCACGCAAGCACGGCGCGCACGTTTTGAGCGTGACGCCATGGTGTATGTTGACCAGCTGTATTCGGCCGCCATGCGTATGGCCCGGAATCCCTCCGATGCGGAGGATCTGGTGCAGGAGGCCTATACCAAGGCTTTTTCTGCGTTCCACCAGTACAAGCCGGGTACTAACCTCAAGGCGTGGCTATACCGGATCCTGACCAACACGTACATCAATCTGTACCGCAAGCGTCAGCGCGAGCCGCTGCAGTCCAATGCGGACAGCATCGAGGATTGGCAGTTGGCTCGGGCGGAGTCGCACACCTCCAAGGGTTTGCGTTCGGCGGAAGCCGACGCCTTGGATCACCTGCCCGATTCTGATGTCAAGAACGCGCTGCAGGCCATTCCGGAGGAATTCCGGTTGGCCGTCTACTTCGCCGATGTAGAGGGATTTGCCTACAAGGAAATCTCAGAAATTATGAACACCCCCATTGGCACCGTGATGTCACGGCTGCACCGGGGACGCAAGCTTTTGCGTGACATGTTGGCTGACTATGCCGTGGAACGCGGCTACCTCAAGGAAGCCGACCAACTAACTGATACGGAGAAATAACCATGGGCGACTGCCAAAGCCTGGGCGATTGCGACGATAAACGCATCGTTCGAATTTATGAATACCTGGACGGTGCACTGTCCCGCGAGGACCTCGGCGAGATCAAGGCCCACCTTGACGATTGCACCGACTGCTCGCAGGAATATGACCTCGAATGCGTCATCCGCTCCGTGGTGAAGCGATCCTGCAAGGAAGCTGCCCCGGAAACCCTCAAGGAAGCCATCTTGGCGCGCCTGCACGAAGGACGTCCGGCCGCCGTTTAGCCGTACGTGTGTTTCGCGCCCTAACCGTTTGCGGCTGTAGCGGCCTTGCGGGTTAGTCTTGTGGCGCTGGGGCTTCTGGGCGCACAGAGTCTTCCCGCTCAGAGTCCGTGCGCGCTGCGTCCATGCGCGCAGTGTCCGGCCGCATGGAGATGGTGCTGTACTGGCTGGCCGGGCGGCCTGTTACGCGCCGGTGCAGTGAGCCTGCGATCAGGTGAGCCTGGACCTTGGCCAGCTCCGCCTTCTCACCGGCGAACAGCTCATCCACGGTGTTGGTCCACAACTGCAACCACCGGTTGAAGTGTTCCAGTGTCAGTGGCTCCTTGGCATGGATGTCGAAATGGATTTTCAGCGCATTCCTGCTGTACAAGCCCGCCTTAAACAGCACCGTTTGCCAGAAATCCGCCATGATGGGCATATGCCGAGGCAGGTCCATGTGCACCACCTCGGTGAAAATATGCCCAATCAAATCGTCATCGAACGCTTTGGTGTAAAACGTCTCCACCAATATCAGGATGTCTTCGCGCGTGCCGATGTCGCCGCGCTCAGAAGCTGGCGTTGCTGCCGCCGTTGCCGCCGGGGTGTAGGCGTTGAGGTTCGACGCCGTTCTACCGGAGTTGAGTGCCGCGCGTTCCATCCGGGCCTACGCTGCCACAGCTAGGACCAAGAGGATCCCTGCGATGGGCAAGGTGATGACCTTCAATGCCTCAGAGCTGATGAAGGCAATGTGGGCTGCTGTGGCGACCTTGGCCTTGACTGCTGTGTCCCCTGAGTGCGTGTGAGCGGTCTCCGCCAGCGCCTTGGTCCGCTTGGCCATGGCTGGTCGAAGAATCAGCATCTGCGCGAGCAATGCCATCAGTGGCAATGTCAGGAGGATGCCGATGGGCAGCGTGACCAAGTCCTGATGCTGCGTCCACGCACCCACGAGTAGCACCACCATGGCGGCTTCGACCAGGTTCAGCGCCTTGAAAACAAGCCTGCCAATACCTACACCCAGTGCGTGTGTCATGCCCGGTGCCTTGAACTTCAACGGTGTTTCGATGAATGAGATAGCCGTGACCATGCCGAACCAAACAAACGGCAGCATGATGAGCAGAACGAGCGAGAACATTTTTAGCTTTCTCTGAAGGCTTTGATGGATCTGAGGACTCTGAAGACTTTGAGGGCTTAGGAGGTGGGAAAGTTCTCCCTTGATATGCAAAAGCCCGTCCTGCCATGGTGGCCGAACGGGCTTTTGCTGTGTACGTCAAGACCTACGAGTTGGGACGCTTACCGTGGTTAGCGCCGCCCTTCTTACGGTCCTTGCGCTTACGTGAACGCTTCGACATAGCTGCCTCCAATCATTAAAATTGAGATCTCTAAAAACGATCCTCATATAGTTTCGCATAGGTGACACATGCCCACCTAACTGGCGGCTAGTTCTGAGGCTCCGGTGGAAGCCAACGGAGTCTCGAGTGTTCACCTTGCGTACGGAAAAAGCAGAAAAACGACCAAAAGTGTACGTCAAGTGCTTACTCGAGCAGATTGAGGCAAGCCTTGAGGTACGCCTTGAGGCAAGCACAGCTGCAACTTTGGCTTGGAATGCCTCAGCGCCTACACAGCCTCAGGGATCTCCAGCCACTGGTACCAGCCACGGTGCAGTACCAGCCAGGCCATCAGACCGTAGCCGGCCTGGCCGGGGGCACCGGCATTGGCCGCGACATCATTGCGCCACTGCTCATGGTTTTGCAGCGGCGTGAACGTGTCCACATAGTGGTGCTTGCGGCGGGTGGTGACATCGGCAAAGGCCGTGTTCAGCTCCGCCAGCTTGCGGTTCAACGCCGGGTCCAGCGACGGCGGCGGGCCCACTACGAACACGGGGATGTTCAGCTGGGTGGCGCCGTCGAGGATGTTCGCCAGGTTCAACCGGCTGCGAGCCGTGGAAAGACCGTATTCAATGTCTCGGCCCGAAAGCCCAATGACCAGACGGTTCTCGTGGAAGTCATCGAAGCGACGCCCGGCCTCGGTGAGCCAACGCCCCGCCAATGCCTCGGTGCCCTCGCGGGGGCTGGCAAGGATGAACGGCTCAATGGACACGGCCTCGGCAGGGGTCCTGGCTAGCACCCGTCCCAGCCAGCCCAAAGCGCGGGGATCGCCCACACCGGCCACTAATTCGTCCCCAACAGCTACAATTCTCAGGTCCCGTTTCTCCACGGCTCCCCTTTTCCCTCGTTGACAAACAGTGAAAGTCTAAATAGAAGATGCCCGGCCTGATTATACAGACCGGGCATCTTGACTGGCTTAGCTACGCTCGAAAGCCTGCTTGACAAGCAACGTTTGCTCAACCGCGTGGGTCTTGGAGGAACCGGTGGCCGTAGATGCCGAAGCCGGGCGTGAAACCCGGGTGAGCTTCTTATCCAGCTCGGGCGCCAGGTTCAGGCCCATGAACGGCCACGGACCCTGGTTGGCGGGCTCGTCCTGTGCCCACACCAGATCGGCGTTGGGGTACTTGGCCAGTTCAGCCTTGATCTCATCCAGTGGCAGCGGGTACAGCTGCTCCACCCGGACAATGGCCACCTTGTTATCGGCTGCCTTGTCGCGAGCTGCGAGCAGATCGTAGTACAGGCGGCCGGAGACCAAAATGACACGGTCGACTGCGTTGTTATCCAGCGCTGCATGCTCACTGATCACGGGGCGGAAGCCGCCCGTGGTGAAGTCTTCCACCGAGGACGCAGCGGCCTTAAGGCGCAGCAGCTGCTTCGGTGTAAAGATGATCAATGGCTTGCGCGGTCGGCTGTAAGCCTGACGGCGCAACAGGTGGAAGTGCGACGCCGGCGTGGTCGGGTTGGCCACGATCATGTTCTCTTCGGCACACATCTGCAAGAAGCGCTCAATGCGGGCTGAGGAGTGGTCCGGGCCCTGGCCCTCGTAGCCATGCGGCAGCATCAGTACCAGTGAGGAACGCTGGCCCCACTTCTGCTCAGCCGAGGAGATGAACTCGTCAATGACTGTCTGTGCTCCGTTGACGAAGTCGCCGAACTGGGCTTCCCAGACAACCAGCGCGTCCGGGCGCTCCACCGAGTAACCGTATTCAAACGCAAGTGCGGCGTATTCGCTGAGCAGCGAATCGTAGATCCACAGCTTGGCCTGGTCTTCGCTGAGTTCAGTCAGCGGGTTCCAGACATTGCCGTTAGCGCGGTCATGGAATACTGCGTGGCGCTGAACAAAGGTACCGCGACGTGAATCCTGGCCTGCCATGCGGACCGGGACACCCTCCAAGAGCAGCGAACCAAACGCAGTGAGCTCGCCAAAGCCCCAGTCAATGCCGCCTTCACGGGACATGGCTTCACGCTTTTCCAGCAGCGGCTTGAGCTTGTGGTGCACCTCGAAGCCTTCGGGGATAGCCAGGTGGGCTGCACCGATGCGGGCCAGTGTGTCAGCGCTGATGGCCGTGATCTGGGGATCGTTGACACCCGAGTCAGCCTGCTGGGCTATGGGGCGTTCCAGATCTGAGATGGCCTGAGCATCCTTGGTGATGATCGGGATCGGGGAGGTCTGGGCGGCATGCGTTTCGGCGAAGACACGCTCCAAGCGCTCCTGGTAGTCGCGCAGCAACTGCGTGGCTTCCTCTTCGGTGATGTCACCACGGCCAATCAAGGCTTCGGTGTACAGGCGGCGTACGGAACGCTTGGCCTCAATCAGGTTGTACATCAGCGGCTGGGTCATCGAGGGGTCATCGCCCTCGTTGTGGCCGCGGCGGCGGTAGCAGACCAGATCAATGACAACGTCCTTGCGGAAGCGCTGCTGGAACTGGTATGCCAACTGTGCTGCACGTACAACAGCTTCCGGGTCATCGCCATTGACGTGGAACACCGGTGCCTGAATCATCTTGGCCACATCGGTGGAGTACACCGATGAGCGCGACGATGAGGGTGCGGTGGTGAAACCAACCTGGTTGTTGACAACCACGTGGATGGTACCGCCGACGCGGTAGCCACGCAGCTGGGACAGGTTCAAGGTTTCAGCAACAACACCCTGGCCGGCGAAGGCCGCGTCACCGTGGACCATGATGGGCAGAACGGGGAAGTTCTCGCCCTGATCCAAACGGTCCTGCTTGGCGCGAACAATGCCCTCAAGGACGCCGTCGACGGCTTCTAGGTGCGAGGGGTTGGCGGCGAGGTAGACCTTGGTTTCGTTGCCGGCGTCGGAGGTGAAAGTACCTTCCGTACCCAAGTGGTACTTGACGTCCCCGGAGCCCTGCACGGTGCGAGAATCCTGGGTGCCTTCAAATTCGCGGAAGACCTGTGAGTAGGTCTTACCGGCGATGTTGGTGAGCACGTTCAGACGGCCGCGGTGAGCCATACCAATCGCGACCTCGTCCAGACCGTCGTCGGCAGCATCGGAAATGATGGAGTCCAGCAGCGGAATCAAGGATTCGCCGCCTTCCAGGGAGAAGCGCTTCTGGCCAACGAACTTGGTCTGCAGGAACGTCTCAAACGCCTCGGCAGAGTTCAGCTTGGAGACAATGCGCAGCTGCTCCTCGCGGCTCGGCTTGGAGTAAGGGTGCTCCAGCTCGTTCTGGAACCATTCACGCTGTTCCGGTTCCTGAATGTGCATGTACTCGATGCCCGTGGTGCGGCAGTAAGCGTCACGCAGGACACCCAAGATGTCGCGCAATAGCAGCTTGGGTTTGCCACCGAAGCCACCGGTGGGCCATTCGCGGTCCAAGTCCCACAGGGTCAGGCCGTACGTGAGCACGTCCAGGTCGGGGTGCTTGCGCTGAACGAATTCCAACGGATCCGTGTCAGACATCAGGTGTCCACGCACACGGTAAGAGTGGATCAGCTGCTGGATCCGGGCAACCTTGTTGATCTCATCAGCCGGGTCAACCTGCAGGTCATGGCTCCAACGGACGGGCTCGTACGGGATACGCAGGGATTCGAAGATCTCATCGTAGAAGTTCTCAGCACCGAGCAGGAGCTGGTGGATCTTCTTGAGGAACTCGCCCGAACCGGCACCCTGAATGACACGGTGGTCGTAGGTGCTGGTCAGCGTCAGGATCTTTGAGACGGCGTTCTGAGCGATGATCTTGGGGCTGGATCCCTGGTACTCGGCCGGGTAGTCCAAGGAACCGACGCCAATGATGGCAGCCTGGCCCTTGGAGAGGCGCGGTACAGAGTGAACCGTGCCGATACCGCCGGGGTTGGTCAGGGAAACAGTGGTTCCTGAGTGATCATCGGCTGTCAGCTTGCCGGCACGGGCGCGCTTGATGAGGTCCTCATAGGTGCGCCAGAACTCGGCGAAATTCAGCGTTTCAGCCTTCTTGATGTTCGGCACCATCAACAGACGAGTGCCGTCCGGCTTGGGCATATCAATGGCAATACCGAAGTTCACATGCGGAGGTTGAACCGCAACGGGCTTGCCATCGATCTCGTCGTAGAACACGTTCATCGACGGGAACGCGGACAGCGCCTTGATGACGGCATAGCCGATCAGGTGCGTGAAGGAAACCTTGCCACCACGGGCGCGGGCAAGGTTGGAGTTGATCACGAGGCGGTTGTCGATGAGCAGCTTCGCCGGGATGGCGCGCACGCTGGTGGCCGTGGGAACTTCCAGGCTTGAGACCATGTTGGCGGCGATTGCCTTGGCCGGTCCGCGAAGCACCGTCTTGACGGCCTCTTCCGGCACCGAGACATCTTTGGCGGACTTGGGCAGCTGAGCCGGGATGGGGGTGGTGCCGGTGCGAGCTGCATCCTTGGCCGGGGCCGGAGGACGCGGAGCTGCCGGCGTCTTGGGGGCCACGGCGGGAGCGGCCGGAGCAGCGGCGGCGGGGGCCGGCGTCGTGCTTGCCACAGGTGCGGCAGGTGCAACAGGTGCCGCAGGGGCGGCAACTACCGGAATCTGTGCGGTGATCGGGGCGGAATTGTTGGCAGTGTGGCGACCGTTTCCTGCCGCATCATCGGCTGCAAAACCTTCAAAGAGTGGCCACCACTTTGTGTCCACAGAATTTTTGTCGCCCTTGTAGCGCTCGTACAGTTCATCGACGAGCCACTCGTTGCCGCCAAACTCTTCGGGTAGACGGTGGATGGATTGCTCTGGCACGTGTATTACGCCTCTTCCATGAGTTCTTGTTGCCCGTTGTGCACGCCCGCGCAAGGCGACGGCATCCGAATCTGGCGGATGCTGTCGGCGCAAACGTGCGAAGCCTATTCGAAAATGGTCCAGGTCCAACAAACCCGTTCCGGGTGTAAGTCTAGTAAGCAATTTAGACTGTAGGCCAATCTGTGCCATGGCGCGCTCAGCAAATCAGCCAAAAAGGGCAAAATTTGCGCCGAACACCCTTGTTATTGTGACTAGAATCGGACGCGGACGGCACCTGATTGCTCTGCCGTCCGCCGAGACCGTCCACCGGTCCGCATCAACGAGGGAGTGCTATGCGTTTTTTGACCCAGCCCGCTACCGACCTGACCTACTCGGATGTTTTTCTGATTCCGTCACACTCCACCGTCACCTCACGGCTGGATGTTGATTTATCCAGCATGGATGGCACCGGAACCACCATTCCTCTCGTGGTTTCAAATATGACGGCTGTTTCTGGCAAGCGCATGGCGGAGACCGTGGCGCGACGCGGTGGGATGGCGATCTTGCCTCAGGACGTGCCGCTGGAGGTGTTGGGGCAGGTCAGTGCGTGGGTCAAGCAGCGCGATTCGCTCTATGAAACTCCGCTGCTGATGACCGCCGGCGATATTGTCATCGACGCCCTGCACCTCATGGGCAAACGGGCCCACAACGCCGTAGTGGTGGTTGATGGCAACGACTTTGTTGGCGTGGTGCGCAGCGCCGATTGCGAAGGTGCTGACCGTTTTGCATCTCTCGCCTCGGTCATGCGTTCGAACGTGCTGACGCTGGATGCCACACCCTTTGACGAGATCCGTGCGCAGGCCGATGCCGGTGAATTGGACTTCTCGGCGGCTAAATCATCGACGGATGCTGCCTTACGCTCAGCCTTCGCTGTCCTTGATTCTGCTGGTGCAGATTACGCTCCAGTGCTGCGCTCCGGGGAAGTGGTAGGTGTCTTGACCCGGCTCGGTGCGCTTCGTTCCACCATTTACCGGCCCGCCGTGGACGATTCCGGCCGGTTGCGACTCGGTGTGGCTGTGGGCATCAACGGCGATGTCGCAGGCAAAGCTGCAGCGTTGTTGGACTATGGCGTGGACACACTGGTGGTGGATACGGCGCACGGACATCAGGAAAAGATGTTCGAGGCCCTGCGTGCGGTCCGTTCGCTCTCGCCGTCCGTTCCAGTGGCAGCCGGCAACGTTGTCAGCGCGGCCGGCGTAGGCGATCTCGTGGAGGCTGGCGCCGACATCATCAAGGTGGGTGTGGGCCCCGGAGCCATGTGCACCACGCGCATGATGACGGCCGTGGGCAGGCCCCAGTTCTCAGCCGTTCTGGAATGTTCGACGGCGGCTGCCGAGTTGGGTGCCCACGTCTGGGCCGACGGGGGAGTGCGCTATCCGCGCGATGTGGCCCTAGCGCTGGCGGCAGGAGCTTCGCAAGTGATGATTGGTTCCTGGTTCGCCGGCACCTATGAAAGCCCCGGGGACCTGCAGGTGGACGCTAACGGCCGGCAGTTCAAGGAGAGCTTTGGTATGGCTTCGGCCCGGGCCGTACAGAACCGGTCCTCGGGCGATCAGGCCTTCGAACGCGCCCGAAAGGGATTGTTCGAAGAGGGCATTTCAACGTCCAAGATGTACCTGGACCCAGTGCGTCCAGGAGTTGAAGATTTGCTGGATATGATCACAGCAGGTCTGCGCAGCTCCTTCACCTACGCGGGTGCCTCCTCGCTGGCGGAGTTCCGTGAGCGGGCCATTGTGGGGGTGCAGTCCGCCGCCGGATATGAGGAAGGCCGGCCGCTGCCGCAGGGGTGGTGACGGGGCATTGTCCCTCCAAGGTGCGCTGCATTGCTCGGCCCGCGCATAGCATATGCGCTGCGGCAGGGGGCCAATGTGGCGCAGAAGCAAACCAATTTTGCCCTTGCACCAACGTGGGAGCCCGCCAGCCGCATCCGTAATGGTTCCGCTGGTCGCAAGCTTCCGGCAGGGCCGGAACCCCAGCGCAAAGTGTGATGACAATCGATTGACAATTGGGTGTCGGGTTGTTGCCATCGAAAGCAGCGCAACCCCGTGGCAGTGCGTCAGGGCATCGCTCGTGCGGCGGCGCTCCGGGACAGCCGCCCAACGGGCACAAAGAGCTCACGCAATGGCGCCGTGACGCAGTGGCGCAATCGCGGGGCCTCCCTATGTATGGAGGATTGCATGGCTGAACCGCCCAACTCTGTATGGACCCAGTCCGGCTTCGGCGACGAGGTGGACCCCGCCCCAAGGATCCAGGCGCCGTCCTGCTGACTCTTGGTGCCCGGCACATTGAGGTGCGCAGCCCCTGGGGCACAAACAACGTGGTGGACCTGGACACGGCACGGCTGCCGGAGCGGATCATTGAGGCTGCCGGGATACTGGGCACCGGCTACATTCGGATCTTCTCCCACTTCCACGCCCCGGAACTCTCCGCCGCCGACATTCGTGACGACGTGATGGAACGCATGGCTGCGCTGGCCGCAACCGCGCAAGAGGCAGGCGTGGTGCTCCTGCACGAAAACGAAAAGGGTATCTACGACGACACCCCGAGCGGGTCTTGGACATCATGGAGACGGTGGATTCCCCGGCAATGCGGGCTGCCTGGGACAACACGAACTTTGTCCAGGTGGGGGTCAGGCCCTACACGGACGGCTACACCATGCTCCGGCCTTACCTGGAATACCTGCAGGTCAAGGATGCGCTGGCGGGCTCCGGAACCGTGGTGCCCACGGGGCAGGGCGATGGCGAGCTGCGCCTGACCATGGACGCGCTGCGCCGGGACAGATACGAGGGACGGATACGCAGGCTTTGCCTCCCTTGAGCCGCACCTTGCGAGCGCCCACGAACTGGGCGGCTACTCCGGGCCCGTTGCGTTTGGTGTAGCGGCACGGGCCTTCAGATCGGCTGCCGGGTCGTTGGGCATCGGCCTGACATGGCGTGGCGGGAGTGCCTCCCGCCACCCTGTGCCTAGACAGGCGGGGCAGGTACCGGATAAACAGGCATATACCGCTTAAGCTGGCCATTACGACTTACGGCGGAGGGCTGCTTTGAAAGACACCAGCGATGTTTCAGGAAACACTGCAACACCTGCAAAGCACAACGACCCTGCGGACCCGAGTGCTGCGCCGGCCGCTTCCCGCACCCCGGCTGGCCCGGTGGCACCTTCCGCGGGGGCCCCGCGTGCCCGCAACGGAAAGTCCGCGCCAACCATCTATGACATTGCTGCCCGTGCCGGAGTCAACCCGTCCACCGTTTCACGGGCACTGAGCAAGCCGGGCCGGGTCAGCGCCAAGACCCAAAAGAAGATTGAGGATGCTGCTGAAGCCCTCAACTACAGGGTTAATGTCTTTGCGCGGGCCCTGCCCACCGGCAGAACACATTCCATCGGGTTGATAGTTTCCGACATCACCGACCCCGCCTTCTTTGACGTGCTCCGGGGCGCCGAGGCCGCGGCGTCGGCCCGCAGCTACACGCTCATGCTGGCTGAATCAACCGAGTCTGCGGAACTGGAACTGACCGCGGCGCAGCGCATGCTGGCCACGGTTGACGGCATCATCCTCGCCAGCCCCCGGTTGTCCGACGCCGAAATCGTCGAGCTTGCCCAGCAAAAGCCCGTGGTGGTGGTCAACCGGCTGGTTGACGGCGTGGACTCCCTCGTGGCCGACACCGAGGCCGGCGTCACGGAGGCCGTCTGTCACCTGTCCGCCCAGGGCCACAAATCGCTGGCCTATGTGGCCGGTCCCGACAAGTCCTGGATGTCCAAGCGCAGGTGGGAAAGCATCCGGGCACGCTGCGAATGGTCGGGCATGAACGTCACCGTGGTTGCCTCGGGTGTTCCCACTGTCGACGGCGGACGCCGCGCCGCCGCTGCCGTCCGCTCCAGTGGGGCAACGGCAGTGTTTTGCTACAACGACCTCATGGCCATCGGGCTGATGCGCGAGCTGCAGCTCGCCGGCATCAAGGTCCCTGAAGACATGAGCATCTTGGGCTTCGACAACATCTTTGGCTCGGACTTCACCACTCCGCCGCTGTCCACCATCAAGTCGCCGCTGCGCGAAGCAGGGGATGCGGCAGTGCGGAATATCCTGGACAAGCTGTATTCGCCCGAGCCGGGGGCAAGCACCGGACCTCTGCTGACCGAGTTGGTGCTGCGCGGCTCCATCGGACCGGCAGCGGGGACTGCGCATTAGCGGGAGTTTCCCGGCTAATCGGGGTCAGGCTAGTGTTTGTGCAGGTCAGAGCCTCTTTTTTTGTCTGGAAGTGTATGACCCAACCAAAGGAAAGTCCCGATACGCCGCAACTTCCGCCGTTTTAGTTTGCGGGGCCTGCAACAACAAAATGGCCAGACAGCTCCCGCATGGAACAATGACGCTCGCTTGGGCGGCGCCCGGCAGCGTGAGCCGCCCAAGCGGGCGTCCTGGGGCGCAAGGGTGCACCTGGGCATCGGGCGACGCCGGGGCTGAACGGGCCCGGCGTCGTGCGTGCCTGCGCGAGGGGCAGGGTCTACGGGGTGACGGCGATGTTGTTCAGGCCCTTGACGGCATTCGTCACGGTGCTGGATGACTGGACGACGTTCGGGAGGGTGCAGTTTTTTGACGCGTCAAAGATGGCCCAGCTGCCGCTGTTCGCCAGGTCGGAGATGGTGGACTTGAACACGTTGCCGCGGATGATGCCGTTGTAGGTTCCTGCCTTGATGTCGACTGGTTCGGCGGCGATGAACGGGCCGAGGTGGTTGTTGAGCACCTGCACGCGGTGGGACCCGTCAACGCCGTTGGTGCTGGTGAAGCCGGAGAGCTCCCTGTGCGGGGCGTTGGAAAGCCAGCGACCGTAGCCTGAATTCCAGCCGTCCGTGCGGGATAACGGGGCAGGCTGGGGCAGTTCCGGATGTGCCGGAGTTCATGAGGATGCTATCGGCCGTGCCGACGAGATGGATGGGCCGTTCCGGTCCCGGCGCGGGCGGTGGAAAAATTGCCCACATAGGTGGCCTTGGCAAGCTTGATGGTCTCGCCCGGATTCACTGTGGCGAGGGCCAATTCTGGTTGCGCCGCATTCTGGCCTTGAAGGTTTCGCTGGGGCTGCACGTTAAGGACCGGGCTGCGTTGGTTCCTGCTGCTTCGGCGCTGGCTGTCATTGGTTCCGAGGCACACCGCGCCACTGCCGCTGACGTGGCCGAGAAAACGGTCACCCCGGCCACGCACAAGAAGATCCGTCTGTACGGTATTTCCGGTGGCTCCGACTTCACCATGGCAGATCCGTTGGGCTATCTGGATGTTGTGGCCGAGGAGCTTGAAAGTGTGGGCTTTGAGGTGCACATCTTCAAGACCGCCGATCAGCGCAGGGCCGCGGGGGAGGAGGGCGTGAACTTCATGTCCGTCATCTCCGATGAAACAACGGCCGACTAGGCCGATAAGTACGACGCCGCGCTGGTGGTCGCGAATGTGAAGGGCTTCGCTCAAGAAGCAGCCATACGCCTCAAGTGGTCCTCACCGATGGCCGCGGAAATCCCGTGGTACGTCACCGAGGTGCCCACCGTGTTCGTTTCGCTGAACCAGCCCAACCATCTCATCGACGTGCCGATGGTCAAAACCGCCATCCACGCCCATGCGGACTCCCGCGTAGCCATCCGGCCACCGTGGCCAAGATTCAGGGACTCTCCGAATTCCAGGGCTCGTTCAATGAGAACGTCTTCTGCAATTCCTTCGACACCCGGCTCTAGGCTGGTTCTGCTTTTCTTCCCGCCGGCCCATCCGGTGGGGAGAAAAGTATTCGCGTTTGATATACAAGTGAGTATGGATATCCCCTTGAACTCGAGCTTTGAATCTACCGTCCCGTCGTCGGACGTCATCCGTGTTGTGGTCATGGGTGTCTCAGGCGCTGGCAAAAGCACTATCGGCACCCTGGTGGCTGACGCCTTGGATTTTCCGTTCGTCGACGCAGATTCCCTGCACCCGCTGAGCAACATTCGCAAGATGGCTTCCGGCACGCCCTTGAACGATGAGGACCGCTGGCCCTGGCTAGATCTGGTGGGCCATGAGCTGGCCACCACCTCGGGCAGGGGAGTGGTTGTTGCCTGTTCGGCACTGAAGCGGCGCTACCGTGACGCCATCCGAGCCAAGGCCCCCGACACCATTTTCCTACATCTAGCTGGCTCCTTGGAGGTGCTCAGTGCCAGGCTCGAGGGCCGTTCCGGGCACTTCATGCCAGCGAATCTGCTGGCCTCGCAGCTGGAAGCCTTGGAACCCATGGAAGCCGACGAGGCCGCCGTCGTGGTTGATGTCGATCATAGTATGAGCGAGATTCTGGATCAGGCTGTGGCTGGGATTCGCACCATCGCGGCTGGCTAGCATGCACGACGCCGGAGCCGGGCACCGCGCGAACGAACAGTTGAGCGTGGGTCAACTCGCCCAACGCGGCGGGGTCAGCGTCTCGGCACTGCACTTTTACGAGCGGCAGGGGCTGATTTTTAGCACCCGGACTTCCGGGAACCAACGCCGCTTCTCACGTTCGGTACTGCGGCGTGTGGCAGTCATTAGGGCAGCCCAGCGCGCAGGCATCCCGCTTTCGCTGGTGGCAGCCGTCTTTGCGGAGTTGCCCGATCACGGGGTTCCCACCCAGGCTGATTGGCAGCGGCTCTCCGAGCACTGGCAGCGAGAGCTCGATACCCGCATTGCCGCCCTGCAAAAACTGCGCGGAAGTTTAGGCGGGTGCATTGGCTGCGGCTGTCTCTCACTGGCTGAATGCGGCTTTGTGAATCCGGACGATCAAGTGGCCGGACAGGGCCCCGGTGCCCGCGCATTCGATGGGATCGGGGACGGGGACGGGTCCGCTGATAGGCGCGGCTCCGCGTAACAATCGTTGAATCCACGACGAGCTTGCACATGCCGCGTATCCGCCACGACTGCGATTTGGAGTCAAGTGCTGGAGTGAGAGGACTCATGGCGGCCTGGTTTGACCTCAACTATAGTTGAGGTTTTAGAGTCACTTGAGGAACCTGGCCTGATGAGGCTGGGCGAGGTGAGAGGAATTTTGATCATGACCGCGCAAATTGAGACCGTGCACACCGCGACCGTGCACATAGCGGCAGTGCAAGGCGAAGGAGCCGCAACGGGAAGTCCGGTTTCGGCAGTGGGACAAGCAGCGCAGATTGACCCAGCATTGACCGACAGCTTCAAGGCTGCCTTCGGTGGCCACCCGGCAGGAGTTTCGGTCATTACGGCAGACTCAGCGACGGGACCGGTGGGTATTACGGCGTCGTCCGTGGCTTCGGTATCTGCCGAGCCACCTCTGCTGGCATTCTCTCTAGCCGCGTCCAGCGGATCGGCAGCCGCACTCGCCGTGGCCAATTCAGTGGTGGTGCATCTGCTAACAACAGACGATCTGGAATTGGCCAAGACCTTCGCCAATTCAAACTCTGAACGCTTTACCGCTGCCATGCCCTGGACTCGGCTCGAGACAGGGGAACCATTACTGACCCATGGTGGCTACGCTCTGCGGTGCAAGATTCTGAGCCGCACCCCGGCCGGTGGCTCGCTGTTGTTGGCGGCGCAAGTGCTGGAGATCATGACACCGGGTAGAAGTGGCCCTGCTGCACAAGTCGATCCTGCACAAGCCAATCCTGCGCAAGCGAATTTCCCACCCGTGAGCGCTAGCGCACCTATGGTCTATCACAGTCGCAACTTCCACGCCCTTGGCGAACACAGCGTGATGCCGTACTAGCCGCATACTCGATACACGCCAGGAGTTCGCTCAATATCTGCGGCAAACTCGCAGCGTTTGTTCATCTTCATACTCCTGGGATCATCGAAGAGTCTGCGGCGCGCTGGGGTAGACTGGCCGTCCAATGGAAAGTAAATCTAGGGGCCGGCGCAACGGTCTGCAGAGCACTTCGAGTGCCGCCTGCAACCACGTTGCCCATGCCGGCAAAACCCGCACACATGACCAAAGTTCTCCCACCCCTGCAGTGACCGGCCCCGCCGCCGACCACCCTCCGCCGGCGGCCAACCCCCACATGCATGCAACATCACGGCATGTACTGACATGGGGGATGCTGTAAATGGAATGGATATTACTTGCAGCAGGTCTGCTGCTCATCCTTGGCACAGGATTCTTTGTTGCCGTTGAATTTTCTCTCGTTGCACTGGACCAGTCCACCGTCCAGCGGGCAGTGAATGCTGGCGACAAAGCCGCAGAACCTCTGCTGCGCTGCTTGAAGTCACTGTCTACTCAACTCTCCAGCTGCCAGCTAGGTATCACCTTGACCACCTTGTTGACGGGCTTCTTGATGGAGCCGTCCCTGGGTGTGTTGCTCACGGAGCCGCTGAGCGCCATGGGTGTCCCGGAACCAGCCATCGCCGCGGTCGCACTGACTCTGGCCATGTTGATCGCAACCTTGCTGTCGATGCTGATTGGTGAACTGGTCCCGAAGAACATGGCCATCGCCAAGTCCTTTGAAATTGGCAAACTGGTAGCTCGCCCGCAGCTGATCTTCACAGCCGTGTTCAAGCCCGCCATCATCGTTTTGAACGGCTTCTCCAACAAGGTTCTGAACTTGTTCGGCATGGAAGCCAAGGAAGAAATTTCCGGTGCTCGTTCGCCGTCGGAGCTTGCTTCTCTGGTGCGCCGATCGGCCGCCATGGGCACTTTGGATGTGGGAACCGCGACGTTTGTGGCCCGCACGCTGAGCTTCTCTGGGCGTACGGCCGCCGATGTCATGACCCCGCGCATGCAGGTTGAGACCATCGAGAGCACGCAGTCCGTGGCCGAGATCATCGATGCCGCCCGCCGAACCGGCTTCTCCAGGTTCCCGGTTATCTATGAGTCACCGGACAATATTGTGGGCGTGGTCCACCTGAAAAAGGCTGTTGCAGTGCCCTTCCATAAACGCGAGGACCTTGAAGTGGGTGCCATCATGACAGAGGTCCTGAGGGTGCCCGAAACCGTTCATCTCGACGCCCTGATCCTGGAGCTTCGTGAAGGCAATCTGCAGATGGCCGTGGTGCAGGACGAATACGGTGGCACGGCTGGGGTGACCACGCTGGAAGATTTGGTAGAGGAAATTGTTGGCGAAGTCTCCGACGAACACGACCGCATCAAGCCCGGCATCCTGCTCGGCGCGGACGGCACGTGGTTCTTCCCAGGTCTCATGCGCCCCGACGAGGTTTCCGAGCGCATTGGCCCGCTCAATGTCCCCGACGAGGCCGGCTACGAAACTGTGGGTGGCTTCATGATGGCCGAACTGGGCCGCATCGCCGCACCTGGTGACAGTGTTTCGGTTGAAGGTGGTCAGTTGGTGGTTGACCGGATAGAACGACGCCGGATTGACCGGATCCGCTTTATCCCGGCACCATCCACAGAAGGTACTGATGGTGACGCCCTCGGAACCGAAAAAGACACCAAGCGTGCGGCAGAATCCAAAGAGCGCGGTGAGTCCCGATGAGCCCTTGGGCCGGACTTGCCTGGCTAGTGGTGCTGCTGCTGGGTAACGCGTTCTTTGTAGCCGCTGAGTTTGCTGTCATGACCGCACGGCGCAGCCAGATTGAACCTCTCGCTGACGCCGGTTCCAAGCGCGCCAAGATCACCTTGGGCGCCATGGAAAATGTCTCGCTCATGCTCGCCTGTTCGCAGCTGGGTATTACGGTGTGTTCACTGTTGATCTTGAACGTCGCCGAACCTGCCATTCACCACTTGATTGCGGAACCGCTGCACGCCATAGGGGTTCAAGACAATGTGGCATCACCGGTGGCCTTTGTTATCACCTTGGCGCTGGTGACGTTCTTGCACGTGACCTTTGGTGAGATGGTCCCCAAGAACATGAGCGTTTCCGCCGCAGACAAGGCGGCCCTGCTGCTGGCTCCGCCGCTGGTGCTCGTGGCCAAGGTGGTCCGTCCCGTGATCGTGGCGTTGAACTGGAGCGCCAACCATATTGTGCGGTTGTTCGGGATTACACCCCAGGATGAGGTCTCCTCTAGCTACACGCTTGAAGAGGTGCAATCCATCGTGGAGGAATCCACCCGCAGCGGGCTGGTGGATGACCAGACAGGGCTCATTACCGGTGCCTTGGAATTCTCCTCCCAAACGGCCCAAGGCATCATGGTGCCGCTGGCCGGGCTGGTCACCTTGCCGGTGAATGCCACGCCTGTGGACTTCGAGCGGAAGGTCGGCAAGACCGGGTTTTCCCGGTTTGTCTTTGCCGATGAGGCAGGCTCCTTGATTGGGTATCTGCACTTGAAGGATGTGCTGCGGATTCCACTGGAGCGTTACCAGACGCCCATTGGTGAAGCGCGCGTGCGTTCCATGGTGAACCTGCAGGCCACCGAGGAAATTGAGGATGTGCTGGCAACCATGCAGCGCAGCGGATCGCACATGGCCCGCGTCATCGATACCAATGAACAAACCCTGGGAGTGCTGTTCCTGGAAGACGTCATCGAGCAATTGGTGGGCGAGATTCGCGACGCTACCCAGACGCACATCCAGGAGCGCAGAAGGGCTTGATGCGAACGATTCCTAATATGCGTTATGCTGGTCTTATTGGTAACAATTCTCATTAGCATCTCTCAAAGGAATCGCATGTCTGCAACCCGCCGCTCACTTCTGCTCATGGGGGCCGTTTTGGCGGCTTCACTCACCCTGGCAGGGTGCGGCGGCGGGACCCCTTCCGGGACCGAAGCCAGCAATGCTGGAACCATTGCGGTCGTGGCCTCCACCAATGTTTACGGCGATATTGCCAAGAGCATTGGGGGAGACCACGTCAGTGTTCACACCATCATTTCTGATCCCGCCGCCGACCCGCATGGCTACGAAGCCAACGCCCAGGACAAGTTGGCCGTGTCAAAAGCTCAGGTAGGTATTGAGAATGGTGGCGGCTACGACGACTTCTTCACTCAGCTAGCCAAGGGGCAGCTGGACACGAAGAACATTGTCAATGTCAGCGAGTTGTCCGGTCTGGATACAGGCGCTGATTTCAATGAGCACGTATGGTATTCACTACCCACCATTCTCAAGCTGGCCGATGATCTTGCCACCCGTTTCAGTGCCGAGCTGCCAGCGCAAGCGGCGACATTCACCGATCAGGCCGCTGCGTTCAAAACTCAGATCGCGACTGTGGAGTCCCGCCTTGCGGTGTTGAAGAAGGACCACGATGGCGCTGGTGCGGCCGTGACGGAGCCGGTTCCGCTCTACCTGCTCGCCGAGGCGGGTTTGGTCAATGAAACACCGGAAAAGTTCACCTCTGCTATCGAGAATGGCGCCGATGTTCCGGCTTCGACACTGACCGAAGTGCTGGCCATGATGGCCTCTGGCAAGGTTGCCGTGTTGGCCTACAACACCCAGACCGAAAGCCCGCAGACCGAGCAGGTCAAGGCTGCTGCTGAGAAGGCCGGAGTCCCTGTGGTGGACTTTGCAGAGACCTTGCCAGCTGACACGAGCTACCTCGACTGGATGATTGCTAATGTAAGTAACTTGGAACAAGGACTAACTACAACGGCTGGAAAATGAGCGAATCAGCACCATCAGTCATCACGCTCAAGCGAGCAACCCTCAAGTACGGCCAACGCACCCTCTGGCAAGACCTCAACTTAGAGGTGTCGCCCGGTGAATTCCTGGCCGTCCTGGGTGCCAATGGCAGCGGCAAAACAAGCTTCCTGAAAATTCTGTTGGGCCTGGCTCCGCTGAGCTCGGGACTGATCATGCTCGACGGCGCACCCGCCAAACGCGGTAGCCGCACCATTGGCTATGTTCCCCAACAAAAAAACTTTTCCCCTGACACTGCCCTGCGGGCCCGCGACCTCGTGGGACTTGGGGTTGATGGCCACAAATGGGGCTTTAGGATGCGTGGCCGCGGCTACCATCAGCGTGTGGATGAACTGTTAGAAATGGTCGGGGCCAGTAGCTACGCCAAGATTCCCGTAGGCATGCTCTCCGGCGGTGAGCAGCAACGGTTGCGGATTGCCCAAGCGCTAGCTTCCAACCCAAAGGTCCTGCTCTGTGACGAACCACTGCTCTCGCTGGATATGCATCACCAAAAGGCTGTGAGCGAGCTCGTGGCCCAACAGGCAAAGGCGAACGGAACCGCAGTCGTCTTTGTCACGCATGAAATCAACCCCATTCTGGAGCACGTAGATAGGGTGCTGTACCTCGCTGGGGGGCGTTTCACTCTCGGTGCCCCTGCGGATGTGATGCGGACCGAGGTGCTGTCCAAGCTGTACCAAACCAGGGTTGAGGTGCTCAACGTTGACGGCAGGCTCGTGGTGGTGGGGCGGCCAGATTCCGTGGTTGACGGCCATGCGGAAGACCATCTGCACACTCACGCCGTTCCGGCCACGGAAAGCACATTTGACGGGGGACGGCCATGAGCTGGGCGGACTTTTCAGAAGCGGTCTTTAACTTCAGCAACTACGCGGAACTGCTTCCGCTCTTTCGCGACACCATACTGGCCGGTGCCATTCTTGGTCTGGTAGGCGGCTTGGTGGGCACCTTCGTCATGATGCGCGATCTTGCCTTCGCCGTCCATGGCATCGCCGAGCTGTCCTTTGCCGGGGCGGCCTTTGCCCTGCTCATCGGGGTCGATGTCATTCTGGGTTCGCTGGCGGGCTCCATCGCTGCGGCACTGCTACTCGGTGTCATGGGTGTGCGTGCCAGAGAGAAAAACTCTGTCATTGGCGTCATCATGCCCTTTGGGCTGGGCCTGGGCATTCTCTTTTTGTCCCTGTACGACGGCCGTTCGGCCAACAAATTTGGTCTGCTGACCGGTCAGATTGTCTCTGTTGATGCCACGCAGCTTTCGGTTCTAGCCGGCACCGCGCTGGTGGTGGTGGCTGGGCTCGCCCTGATTTGGCGTCCGCTGACCTTCGCCAGCGTTGATCCCGATATTGCCACGGCGCGCGGTGTTCCCGTGCGAACGTTGTCGCTGGCGTTCATGTTCCTCTTGGGTATTGCCGTGGCGCTCTCGATTCAGGTGGTCGGTGCGCTGCTGGTTCTGGCACTCTTGATCACCCCGGCTGCTGCGGCCCTTCAGGTAACGGTGGCCCCGCGGATGGTGGTGTTACTGAGCGTGGCGTTCGCCATGATCTCCACCGTGGGTGGGATTATGATCGCCCTGGGTGGAAGTATCCCGATTAGCCCTTACGTCACCACGTTGTCGTTTGTGATCTATCTGCTCTGCCGCGTGGCCGGGTCCTGGCGGCGACGCCGGGGCTGGTCTGCTCGGCCCGCCGTGGCCGCCTAGTAAAGTAGGCCCGGTAAATTAGGCCTACTAAATTAGGCCTGCGCCGAGCATTCCGGGCACAGGCCGTAAATTTCCACGGTGTGCTGGACCTGGGTGAAACCATGATCGGCGGCGATGCGAGCCGCCCAGCTCTCCACTGCGGGAGCCTCAACTTCCACGGTTTTCCCGCAGTTGCGGCACAGCAGGTGGTGGTGGTGACTCGTCGCATTGCAGCGGCGGTACACGGCCTCGCCCTCCCCGTTTCGGAGAGTGTCCAGCAGGCCCTCTTCAGCCATGGAGGCAAGAATACGGTACGTGGTGGCCAGCGAGACCGGGGTCCCTGCCTCGTGCAGCAGACGGTGGAGTTCCTGGGTGCTGACAAAGTCATCCAGGGTGTCCATGGCGGCGCTGATGGCAACACGCTGCTTGGTGACGCGCTGCTCCTTCATCGGTGCATCCGACATGCCCACAACCCTCTTTCTTCACGCTTCGATTCAATCAACCAGCCTAGCGCACCTGCCCATTAACGTCCCCTTGTTGCTGCCCTTGGCGGGGCTGAACTCCAGGCATAGGCTGTGACCATGTTGCTCACAAAATTCTCCCACGCCTGTATTCGACTCGAGCAGGACGGCCGTGTACTGGTGCTGGACCCCGGAGTCTTCTCCGAATCCGCCACCGCTTTGGATGGCGCCCACGCGGTGCTGATCACGCATGAACATGCCGACCACTACGACGGCGACGCCCTCACCAAGGCTTTGACCGCCATCCCCGAGCTGAGCATTCACGCTCCCACTGGGGTGGCCCGGGACTTGCGGGTACGGGCGCCGGAAGCTGCGGAACGGATTCTGGACGCCGCGCCTGGGGACTCATTCACGGCGGCAGGCTTTGCGATCCAGTGCTTCGGCGGCCAGCACGCCCTGATCCACCCCTCCATCCCGGTGGTTGCCAATGTGGGCTACCTGATTGACGACGACGTCTATCACCCGGGCGACTCCCTGATAGTCCCCGACGGGGTCAGTGTGGGCACCCTGTTGGTCCCGGTCCATGCGCCCTGGTCCAAGGTGTCCGAGGTGGTGGACTTTGTGGTCTCGGTACGGGCACCCCACGCCTTCCAAATCCACGACGGTCTCCTCAATGAGCAAGGATTAGCGTTCACCGAATCTCACATTGCCAGGATCGGCGGGCTGCACGGGGTGCAGTTCCGTCACCTCAACGCTGGGCAGTCGGTGGAAATCTAGAACGGGCGAGCGGCTGGCGGCTGAGCGAAAATGATCAGCCGGTCCACACGCCGGTGGCGAAGAAGTCCTCGATCGTGCGCAGATGCGGAGCCGGGTCAAGGTCTTTTTCGGCCAGCCAGGCAGGGTTGTTGTAGCTGCCCGCATAGCGCTCCCCGCCGTCGCACATCAACGTCACAATGCTGCCCTTTTTCCCGGTGGCCACCATCTGCGCCACCAATTGCCACACACCCCACAGGTTGGTGCCGGTGGAAGGCCCAGCATGCATGCCGCTCAGCTGCGCGAAGTGCACCATGGCCGCCACGGAAGCGGCATCGGGGATCTGGAACATCGCATCGATCACTCCGGGAACAAAGCTGGGCTCCACGCGGGGGCGGCCGATTCCTTCGATCCGGGAAGAATGGCCGGTGACCGTGCCCAGATCACCGCTCTTCCAGGCCGGATAAAAAGCGGAGCGCTCCGGGTCAACCACGGCCATCCGGGTGGAGTGTCCGTGGTAGCGGATGTAGCGGCCAATCGTAGCCGAGGTGCCGCCGGTCCCAGCGCCCACCACTACCCAAGCTGGCTCGGGATGGCGTTCGTGCGAGAGCTGGCTGAAGATGGATTCGGCAATGTTGTTGTTGCCGCGCCAATCGGTGGCCCGCTCGGCATAGGTGAACTGGTCCATGTAATGCCCATTGTTCTGCGCGGCAATCTCCGCCGCCGCCGAATACACCTCATCGGCGTGCTCCACTAGATGGCAACGCCCGCCAAACTGTTCAATGAGGGCGATCTTTTCCGGGCTCGTGGATCGCGTCATCACGGCCACAAAGTCCAGTCCGAGCAATTGTGCAAAGTACGCCTCGGACACGGCCGTGCTCCCGGAGCTGGCTTCCACCACCGTGGTGCCCCGGTTGATCTGGCCGTTCACGAGGGCAAAGAGGAACAGGGAACGGGCCAGCCGGTGCTTCAGGCTCCCTGTCCGGTGGCACGATTCGTCCTTCACATACAGGTCCACGCCCCACGCCTCGGGCAGCTCGATCTTGTACAGGTGCGTGTCTGCCGAACGGTTATTCTCGGCCTGGACCTTGCCAATGGCGTTGTGCGTCCAAGACCAGTCAGCGTGCGAAGTGTTCATGCCAGTCAGCGTATCGCAGTAGATTTATCTGCAGTTGCCCGTGAACCTCGCCCAAGGAGCATCCCATGAGTATTCTGATCAATGTCGCCGAGCTACAGACGTGCCTAGTCTCCGCGACGCCGCCGGTGCTGCTGGACGTCCGCTGGGCGCTGGGCGATCCGAACGGCCGCGAGCATTACCTTGCTGGCCATATTCCCAGCGCTGTGTTCGTGGATCTGGACACCGAGCTGGCCGGTCACGGGCAGCCTGAAGACGGCCGCCACCCGCTGCCGTCCGAGGAAGATTTTGCTGCCACGGTGCGGCGCTGGGGTATCAACTCCGGTGACACCGTGGTGGTCTACGACGACGCCGGAGCTGCTGCTGCCGCCCGTGCTTGGTGGCTGTTGGGTTATGCCGGGTTCAAAGATGTTTACCTGCTCGACGGCGGTCTGGCCGCCTGGCGCGCTGCTGACCTTCCCCTCGCAGCAGGTGAGGAGCAAGCGGAGCCAGGTGACGCCGTCGTACATTTTGGGGCAAAGGCCACCATTGACGCGGACCAAGCCGCCGCCTGGTCCGGGATTCTGCTCGATGCGCGGGCGGGGGAGCGGTTCCGGGGTGAGGTTGAGCCGGTAGATCCGCGGGCTGGGCATATTCCGGGGGCCGTGAGTGCACCGACCAGAGAGAATTTGGCGGCCGATGCCACATTCTTGCCGGCGATTGAATTGCGGGCCCGGTTTGCGGGGCTAGGCGTTGAGCCGGGCAGCGAGGTGGCGGTGTATTGCGGCTCGGGGGTGACCGCTGCGCATCAGATTGCGGCGTTGGAAATTGCTGGGTTTCGGGCGGCGCTGTATCCGGGTTCCTTCTCCGCGTGGTCAAATCAGCCGGAGCGGCCAGTTGCGACGGGGCCTTCTGAGCGAGGGGCTTCTGGCGGGAGTGGCAGCAACGGCGATAGGGTTGAACAATGACCCAAGTAAAGGCTTACGCAGCTGTTTCAGCAACATCCGGACTGACCCCTTCAACCATCGAACGCCGCGAACCCGGCGCGCACGACGTTGAAATCGCCATTGAATTCTGCGGCTTGTGCCACTCCGATGTGCACACCATCCGCTCCGAATGGGGGCCGGCCAAGTACCCGCTGGTGCCCGGGCACGAGATTGTGGGCACCGTCAGCCGAGTAGGGGACTCCGTCGAGGGTTTCACCGTGGGTGAGCGAGTCGGCGTGGGCTGCATGGTGGATTCGTGCCGCGAGTGCGATTCCTGTCTCGAAGGCTTCGAGCAGTACTGCGAAGTAGGAAATGTTGGCACCTACGGCGCTGTTGATCGGCGGAACGGTGGCACCATCACGCAGGGCGGCTACGCGCAGGGCATCGTGGTGGATGAAAACTACGTGCTGCATATCCCCGAAGGCATGGATCCGGCAGCCACCGCCCCGCTGCTGTGCGCTGGCATCACCACCTACTCGCCGCTGCGGTACCTCGATGTTCAGGACGGTGACAAGGTGGGTGTCATTGGCCTTGGCGGGCTGGGCCACATGGCTGTCAAGATCGCCAAGGCACTTGGCGCCACGGTCACGGTATTCACTACCTCGCCAGCCAAAACCACCGATGCTCTGGATCTCGGCGCCGACCATGTTGTCATCTCCTCCGATCCCTCAGCCATGGCTGGTGCCAAGGCGTCGCTCAATGCCATTATCGATACGGTTGCCGCGGTCCACGATCTGAACCCGTATCTGCGTACCTTGGCTCGCGACGGGGCCCTGATCCAGTTGGGCCTTCCCTCGGAGAAGATGCCGCCGGTGGAGCCCGGCCTGCTGATCCGCAAGCGCCTGGCCTATGGGGGATCCTTGATCGGTGGGATTGCCGAGACCCAGGAAATGCTTGATTTCTGCGCCGAGCACGGGATTGTTTCCGATATTGAACTGGTCACCGCTGCAGATCTTGATGGTGCCTACGACCGCATGGTGGCGGGCGACGTCAAGTACCGCTTTGTGTTGGACACCGCCACCATCTAGTTTTCCCACCCTCATATAAGGAGCATTTCTTGAGCACCCTGTTTACCAAGATCATCGAGGGCCAGATTCCCGGACGCTTTGTCTGGAAGGACGATGACTGCGTTTCCTTCCTGACCATCGGGCCCCTGACCGACGGGCACGTCCTAGTGGTCCCGCGCCTTGAAGTGGACAAATGGACCGATGCCGCCCCGGAGCTGGTCACGAAGTTGATGGCTGTGGCCCAGACCATCGGCCAGGCCCAGGTTGCCGCTTTTGGTGCACCGCGCGCCGGGCTGACCATTGCCGGATTCGAAGTGGAGCACCTGCACGTGCACGTGTTCCCGGCCTATGGGCTGGAAAACTTCGACTTCGGCACTGTCAACAACAACCCGGATCCGGCCGCTATGGATGCCAACGCCGAAAAGCTCCGGGTGGCCTTGCGCGAAGCCGGGCACGGGGAGTTCGTCCCGGAGGCTTAATTTCGCGATTGCTGCAGGCCTGCACTTTGCACCCGCGTACGGTTAACATCGAACGGTGCGCCACTCATTGAGTTGCGCACCGTTCGATGTTAACCAGACGCAGACGTGGACGACGGCGGCCGGTGAGTGCCGCCGTCGTGCGTGGTTCTGTGGGGTCTGCTGGTGGCGCTACGGCGCGCGCGGAACGAACGCCGCCCTGAAAATGGCCCGGGCCCGAATCGCGGACTCCATCCGCTCATCCACCGGGGTGCGGGAAAGTAACGACGCCAGCATGCCAATGGCCAGCATCACGTCGGCCGGCTCCACGGTAGCGGCGATGCGTCCCTGTCTCTGGTCTGACCAAGAGCAGCGCCTTCATGTACGGGCCCAGCGGCATCCGCGTCAATGCTGTCGCGCCGGGACCGGTCATCACCAACATTGAGGCTCGCTTCGATTCCGAGCTGGGTGCTGCACGTGTTCGTCGCGCCATGGCTGTGCTGCCTGACGCAGCCGAAGGCGACGCGCTCGCAGCCTCCATCACGTTCTTGCTCAGCGACGACGGTGTGAATGTCAACGGCGTCATCCTGTCTTCCGACGGCGGCTGGTCCGTAGCGTAACCGTGGCAGCGGAAACGCACCGTTGAGTACTAAGCTGAGTAGCGGCGTCTCAGGGAAAAATTCGCATATGCTGGAAAAATGTCAGAAACAAAAGCCACGCCACGGGTCCATCGCTGGGTATTCTGGCCAGCAGCCTTAATTGTCATCATTTTCGCGTCATTTGCCATGATTGCGCCCGAGTTCGCCGAGAACCTGTTTTCGGAAATCCAGGGCACCATCGTCGGCTACTTCAACTGGTACTACGTTCTGTTGGCCACAGCGCTGGTGATCTTCTGCTTGTGGGTCGGCTTCGGCAAATTTGGCGATATCAAGTTGGGCAAGGACGACGACGAACCCGAATTTTCGCTCGGCTCCTGGTTTTCCCTGTTGTTCGCCGCGGGCATGGGCATTGGCTTGGTGTTCTACGGCGTCAGTGAGCCCTTGACCCACTTCGCTTCACCGAAGCCCGGCACCACCGGAGCCCCCGCTGAGCTCGCCCAGCAGGCGCTCTCACAAACCTTCCTGCACTGGGGCGTCCATGCCTGGTCGATCTACGTGGTCATCGGGTTGGCACTGGCTTACGCCATCCACCGTCGCGGCCGGCCGGTATCGATCCGCTGGACCCTTGAGCCCCTGTTCGGAAAAAGGGTTCGTGGCGGTCTGGGCAACCTCATCGACGTCGTCGCACTGGTGGGAACGATCTTCGGCGTGGCCACCTCGCTCGGGTTGGGTGTGTTGCAGATCAGCGCCGGACTGGAAAGTGCCGGGCTGATCACCTCGTCGTTGTTCATTGACATTGTCATCATTGCGGTGATCACCTGCTTCGTGCTTTTTTCGGTGCTTTCAGGCGTGGGCAAGGGCATGAAATGGCTCTCGAACACCAACCTCATCCTGGCCGGCATCTTCGTGGTCTTCCTGCTCGTGGTCGGCCCCACCCAGTTCCTGCTGCGCAACTTTGTGCAGTCCACCGGCAATTATCTGCAGAACTTCCTGGGCATGGCCTTCAATGTCAGCGCCTTCTCCGGCGCGGAGGGCGAGGCCTGGCAGTCCACCTGGACCACGTTCTACTGGGGCTGGTGGATCTCTTGGGCCCCGTTTGTGGGGATCTTCATTGCCCGGATTTCCAAGGGACGCACAGTACGCCAATTCGTGGCCGGAGTCATCCTTGTGCCCACCTTGGTAACACTGCTGTGGTTCAGCGTGCTGGGCGGTACTGCACTGTACTCCGAGCTCTCCGGCAAAGGCGGGCTGGTGGGTCCGGACGGGACGGTTGACGCCGCTGGCGCCCTGTTTGCGACGTTGGCGCAGATTCCGGCCGGCGGGGTGCTCACCTTTGGGGCGATCATCATGATCGTGATCTTCTTCGTGACCTCCGCCGATTCGGGCGCACTGGTGATGGGCATGATCGCCAGCGGCGGAGACGTGGAACCCAAGAACTGGATCCGCATCTTCTTCACCCTGACCACATCGCTACTGGCTAGCGCCCTGCTACTGTCCGGTGGCTTGGAGGCCCTGAAAACGGCGGCAATCATCATTGCACTGCCCTTCAGCGTTGTGCTGATCTTGATTTGCTGGTCCACCTACCGGGCCTTCTCCCGCGAATCGCGCGCCTACGAAAAGGCCAGGCGCATGGCCTTCGTGGAACACATTGGCGACTTTTACGGGCTGGAAGTCGAGGGCCCGAACCAGGATTCCCCCTTGATGAATCTGCGTGCGCTCACTGCCCGATTGCGGGGACGGCTTCCGGTAGATAAACGCCCACGCATTGACCCGTTCGGACACCACCCGCAGGACGCGGAGTCACCCGGCGGGCCGGAGGCGGCAGATTCAGCGTCCGAGGCTGCCCCGGTCGAACCCGAAGTGTAACGGCGGAATCGGTACTGGCTTTGGCCAACGCAGTGACAACTCCTGCTGGGTCAGGCCATGGCCTTCGCCAGCGCCACCCGGATTCGCTTTTCTGAGACCGAATACGCAGTCCCCAACTCCACGGCAAACAGGCTCACGCGCAGTTCCTCGATCATCCAGCGCACATGATCCAGCCCAGCCGTGGACCGCTGGCCGGGCAGCAGGGCCGCCACGGCGTCGTCGTACTCGTCTTCAAGACGCTGCACGGCGGCCATCGACTGGCCATCGCGCGCCACATTGCTGGGTAGTTTCTCCAGACGCTTCTCAATGGCACCCAAGTACCGCGGCAACTGACTCAGCTGGGCAAAGCCCGTCTTGGCCACGAAGCCCGGGTACACGAGCAGGTCCAGCTGCTGCTTGATATCGTTCAGGGCGCTGATCAGCGGCAGGCTCGTGGTGGCTCGCAGCTGCTTTTGGATGCGCATAGTGGACGCCAAGACCCGTTCGACGACGGCGGTCACCGAGAACACCGTGTCAATCAGTTCCGCGCGGACTACTTCATACAGCGCGTCGAAATCTGCTCTGTTCCAGGGCAGCGCGGCCGGGGTCAGCTTGTCGATGTTGGCCAGCGTGCAGTCCGCAATCAATTCAGTGACGCTGCCGTGGGGGTTCTGGCTGAACGTGAGCTTTTCAGTGTTGCTCAGGTGGTCCAAAACGTAGCGATCCGGCGAAGGTACACGCAACGCCAGCAGCCGAATGACGCCGCCACGCATGGCCGATTCCTGCATATCCTGGCGCTGGAACACGCGAATCCCGGCGGTGACGCCCTCATCCACCAGCGCCGGATAACCGGTCACCGTGTGCCCGCCTACCAGACGCTTGACTTCGCGGGGGAGCGTGCCCACATCCCACGTGGTGATCCCGGAACGCTCCGCAATACCGTCCGTCACAGCGATTGTGCCGCCGCTAATGTTCGACGCCGGAGCGGCACCTTGCGCCGTTGCGCTACCTGCCGCTGTGGTGCCGTTGGCGGACGGGTTCTTGGGGTTCTTCGCGGAAGGGTTAGTCAGCGGGTTGGCCAGCGGGTTGGCCAGCGGAGCCCGGCCTGCCTGCGTTGTCTTCGGCGTTGCGCCGAGCGATTCAGCAATGGCGCGCCGGGTGGCTCCGGCCAGCTTGGACGCCAGCTCGGAGAGATTCTGGCCCTCTTCCAAAATCCGGCCATTCTTATCCACCACGGAGAACGTCATGCGCAAATGACTCGGCACGGCGTCCCAATTCCAGGAACCGGGCGGAATGACATGGCCCTTGAGTCGGCGCAGCGCCAGCTCAAGGGAAGGCTCCAAGGCATCCGTCGACGGATCGAAGTCCTCGGCCAGCGATGCCGCAGCCTGCCGCGCAACATCCGGTGCCGGAATAAAGTTCTTCCGAATCGCCTTGGGCAGCGACTTAATCAGGGCAGTGACCATCTCGGCACGCAGGCCCGGAATCTGCCACCTAAACGGAGCTTCCGACAGCTGGTTCAGGAACAACAGCGGCACCTGAACGGTCACGCCGTCGGACGGGTTGGGGGCAGAACCCGGCGCGGTGGGATGGAACTCATAAGAAAGCGGCAGCTCAAACTCGCCCTGCGTCCACAGCTTGGGGAAGGCGGCCTCATCCAGCTCCGGCTCCTCGGCCATGACCACCTGCGTGTCAAAGTCCAGCAGTGCCGCGTTCTCGTGCCGGGCGTCCTTCCACCACTTGTCGAAGTGGCGCTCTGAGACAACATCGGCGCCCACACGCTCATCGTAGAACTCGAACAGCGTCTCGTCATCCACGCGCAAATCACGCCGACGCATGCGGGTTTCCAGCTCTTCCACCTCGGCCAACAGGGCCTGGTTGCGGTGGAAGAACTTGTGGTTGGTGTGCCAATCACCCTCCACGAGGGCATGGCGGATGAACATCTCCCGGCTCAGTTCCGGATCGATCTTCCCGTAGTGGATGCGGCGGTTCGGCACGATCGGGACACCGTAGAGCGTGACCTTCTCGTGCGCCATGACCGAGCCCATTTTCTTGGACCAGTGCGGCTCACTGTACGTGCGCTTCACCAGATCTGGCGCCACCTGCTCCGCCCACAGGGGATCGAACTTCGCGGCCACGCGCGCCCAGAGCCGTGAGGTTTCCACGAGCTCGGCGGCCATGACCCAATCGGGCGACTTCTTAAACAAGGCCGAGCCCGGGAACACCATGAACTTGGTGCCGCGCGCGCCGGCATATTCACGCTTGCGCTGGTCATATAGACCAATATGGCTGAGCAGGCCGGTCAGCAGCGACATGTGAATGGCGTCGTGATTGGCCACCGGATCGATCTCGGAGCCTGCGACCTTGATATCCACCGACTTCGCCATTTGCTTGAGCTGGGTGAACAAATCCTGCCACTCACGCACCCGCAGATAATTGATGAACTCGGCCTTGCACAGGCGCCGGAACGCACTGGAAGACAGCTCGTTCTGCTTCTCCTTGATATAGCGCCACAGATTCAGGAATCCGGTGAAGTCGGAGTTCTCGTCCTGGAAACGCTTGTGCTTTTCCGTGGCCAGTTGCTGCTTGTCGGTGGGGCGTTCGCGCGGGTCCTGAATGGTCAGCGCCGCGGCCAGCACCATGACCTCGGCGGCCACGCCGCGCTTGGCGGCTTCCACGATCATGCGGCCCAGACGCGGGTCTACTGGCAGCTGTGAAAGCTGACGCCCGACGCCGGTGATCCCACCTTGGGCGCTCACGGCACCGAGCTCGCGGAGCAAGGTCACGCCGTCGGTGATGGCCCTGGAATCCGGCGGCTGCACAAACGGGAACTTTTCTACATCCTTGGGTCCCTTGGCCACGCCCATGGCCGTCATTTGAAGAATGACGGCGGCCAGGTTGGTGCGCAGAATTTCCGGGTCGGTGAACTCGCTGCGCGCGTTGTAATCTTCCTCGGAGTACAAACGGATGCAGATACCGTCAGACACACGCCCGCAACGGCCTGAACGTTGATTGGCCGAGGCCTGGGAAACGCGCTCAATGGGCAGGCGCTGGACCTTGGTGCGGTGCGAATACCGCGAGATACGGGCTGTTCCAGTGTCAATGACGTACTTAATGCCTGGCACTGTCAGCGAGGTTTCAGCCACGTTGGTGGCCAGTACGATCCGCTTCCGCGAGCCCGGCGTAAAGACGGCGTGCTGTTCGGCCAGCGACAACCGGGCAAAGAGCGGCAGAATTTGCACGTCACGGAGCCGCGGATTTGTTTTTACCCGGCCGGCCAGGGCGTCAGCGGCGTCGCGGATCTCGCGCTCACCGGAGAAGAAGATCAGGATGTCACCGGGCGCCTCTTTGGACAGTTCATCCACGGCGTCACACACGGCATCGAGCGGGTCGCGGTCTTCCTCACTATTGCCGCCGTCTTCCCGGTTCCCACCGTGTCGGTTCCGGTCCGAGCGCAACTCAAGTTCGTCGTCGTCCTCCCCGGCGCCCTCCCCATTGGCCGGGCCGCTCAAGGGGCGGTAACGGATGTCCACGGGGAAGGTGCGCCCGGAGACTTCGATGATGGGCGCCGGGCCCTCCGCGGAGGCGAAGTGGGTGGCGAAACGCTCGGGGTCGATCGTTGCCGAGGTGATGACGATTTTCAAATCCGGGCGTTTGGGCAGGATTTGGCGCAGGTAACCGAGGATGAAGTCGATGTTTAGCGAGCGTTCGTGGGCCTCGTCAATGATGATGACGGAGTATTTGCGCAGCAGCCGGTCGCGCTGAATTTCCGCGAGCAGGATGCCGTCGGTCATGAGTTTGATCTTGGTTTGCGGGCCCACATGGCCGGTGAATCGGACCTGGAAGCCCACCTCTTCGCCGATTTCCACGCCCAGTTCGCTGGCGATGCGCTCGGCCACGGTGCGTGCGGCGAGGCGGCGCGGCTGCGTGTGGCCGATCAGACCCTTCTCGGCCAGACCCAGCTCCACGCACATCTTCGGGATCTGGGTGGTTTTTCCCGACCCCGTCTCACCGGCAATGATGGTGACCTGGTTGGCGGCGATGGCAGCCATGATGTCCTCGCGGCGCTCCGAGACGGGCAGCGCGGCAGGGTAGGTGATAGTCAAAGTCATGGTGCCACCCAGTTTATGCGGTTTTCACGTGGGCGCTTATTCGGGTGCTGGCGCGAGGGTTTCTTTGCGTGCTGCGGTGCGCAGAGCGAGCGCCCTTCTGGCCGCCAAGACCAGAAGTACGACGCCGGCCAGCGCTAGTACCGCGCCACCGGCACCGCAGGCGATTACCCAGGGGGTGGAGACGGAAGCGCTGGCCGTTTTGCTCAGTGCCGCGGAGTTGAGTGCCATGGCAGTCACTAGCGCGGCCATGCCGAAGAAACTCAGGAGCGCGCCGCTCATGAAGGTGAGTAGATTTCTGGCGGAGATTTCGCGCCACCGGCGGTCAAGGCCAGCCATGCGGGGATCCGGGAGAGTGGCCGTGGTGTTCAACCTGTGCAGGGCAAGAAGTGAGGCACCGCAGATCAGGACGGCGACGAGGAGGAGGGGCACGCCGTCGTACTTCTCAAGGGTCAGATTCGGGACCAGATCGGTTGCCACCACAAAGGCGATGAACGCGATAAAAGCGGCGAGGACAGCTGCCGGCAAGATGAAGGATTGCCTAGGCAGGAGACGTTCGCGCGTTGCGAGCTTGGCGGCGGGCAGGGCCGAGAACAGCAGGAGCCCGCCGCTGGCAGAGAGGCCCGCAGTGACCGCGATCGGCAAGCCCTCCTGGCCGGAGAGGCCAATCGAAATCCTGAACAGGGCGGCAAACATGACGGCTGCGAAGACCAAAGCGGCCACAGTGCGCCACTGGGCCCGGCGCATGGACTGGTCCTGATCGGCGGCAGTTGCGTGCAGCGGGGCCTTGCCGGCCGCGAGAGCTAGCGGGGCCTTCTTCTTGGTAATCCACGCAGCGGCCGCGGTTACGCCCCAGGCAAGCATCGCAAGAATGGCCAGCGCAGCAATCAATTTGGTCATTGGGAAAGTCTGTCATGGATCGATTCGTGTGCCGCTCCGTTTTCTGGCCGCTGTGCTGTTCCACCCGCGGTGCCCTTCAATTTTTTGGGCAAACAAGTAAGAGGGAGGCTTTCAGAGATCCGAAGCGGCTGCGGTGATGCGTTCCAGCAGGTTTGCCAGCTGTGCCTGTTCTGCTTTGCTCAGCGCGCCTGTGATGGCATGTTCGGCAGTCAGATGATCCGGCAACGTGGTCTCGATTAGTTTTCTGCCGGCGGTGGTCAGCGAGACCAAGGTGCCGCGTCCGTCGTCGGGGTTGGCGCCGCGGCTGACCAGACCACGACTTTCCAGCTTGTTGAGACGCTGGGCAACCGCGCTGCTTGAGATCATGGCGTCGCGCGCAAGTGCGGCGGGGGTGAGGCTGTACGGGGCCCCGCTGCGCAGGAGTGTGGCCAGGGCGTCGAAGGTAGAGGCATCCATCCCGTGCTGGGCGAACGTTGCGGCGAGTCGGGTGTCTACGGCTGAGGCGGCCCGGCTCAAGCGCCCGATCACTGCCATGGGAGAGACATCCAGCTCAGGTTTTTCGGTGTGCCATTGGGCAAGGATGCGTTCAAGGTGGTCTGCCATGGCACCACTCTAGCAATTTGCTAAGCACTTAGTTATATTAGCTAAGTGCTTAGTAAAAATTTGAGTTTGATAATCGTGACTTCCTTGGCCCCGATCCTGTGGGGGACTACCTACCTCACAACCACCATGTTCCTACCGGAGGGGAGGCCGCTGCTTGCCGGGGTGCTGCGAGCACTCCCCGCCGGATTGCTCTTGCTGGCCCTTTCGCGTCAGCTGCCGCAGGGTTCATGGTGGTGGAAGTCGTGGGTCTTGGGAGTGCTCAACATCGGAGCGTTCTTCGCTCTGCTGTTCATTGCGGCGTATCGGTTGCCCGGTGGAGTTGCCGCCATTGTTGGTGGGATTCAACCGCTGATGGTGGCGGTGCTGGCTAGTGCGGTACTGCTCGAAAAGTTGACTGTGCCACGTCTCATGGCCGGCGGGGCGGGGGTGCTGGGTGTCGCATTGATCGTGCTGCAATCGCAGGCTCGACTGGACGCATTGGGACTTGTGGCCGCAGCAGGAGGCACCGTGTCCATGGCCGCCGGCACGGTATTGGCCAAGAAATGGGGACAGCCGGTTTCACGTGGTGGCCGGCCAGTCACGGCCTTGGCCACCACCGCCTGGCAACTGATGGCAGGTGGAGCTTCCCTAGCCTTTTTGCTGCTGGTGTTTGAAGGTCTGCCGGCGGAACCGTTGAAGGTCACCAATGTGCTCGGGTACCTGTATCTGTCCGTTTTTGGCACGGCATTCGCCTACTTCTGCTGGTTCAGAGGTTTATCGCGGCTGCCAGCAGGCGCCGCAGCATTCTTGGGACTGCTCAGCCCTGTAGTGGCGATTGTGCTCGGGTGGGCAGTGGCGGGTCAATCGATGGGGGCCCTGCAGATAGCGGGTATCGCGGTGGTTCTAAGTTCAGTTGCTGCAGGGGTAAGCCTTGGGCGTTCGAGGAATTCTGGGGAGGGTGGGGAGGCTGGGAAGGCTGGGAAACTGCGACCGGAAACCCTGTCTGGAAAGCTGTCCTCAAAAGCCGTCGGCGTAGGTGGGCTCGGCGCAATTGGGCTCGGAGTAGGTGAGCTAGGCGTAGGTGGGCCAGGCGCACATGAGCTAGAAACTCGGTGACTGGCAGGCTCGCTGTTGATTTGCTGGCTGCGCTCGCAGATGGGGCGTCTTGCCTCGATGGCTAGGGGTATCCGGCGTCTGATACATCGGATACATCGGTGAGCTCATGAGTTGAGCGCGCGACTCATAGCCATTCCTTGTGTCCACCCTTGTGTCCCCGAATTGGGGCCCGGCCTGAAGTCGCAGCTTCAAGCCCCGAAAGGCATCCGCTGAGGCTTTGTCCTAGCGCTTTGCCTCATTCATTCCTCCACCGGCAAGGCCGGCGCCGCGGCTATCCAGGTGTCGTGGTTCTGGCATCCAGAATGTCAGAGGGTGTGCGTAGTGTCGTAAGTAGCAGTAGATCAAGGACGATCTGAATCGACACTTGTTGCAGAATTTGTCTTTGATTCAAGGACGCAATCTGGTTCCGTAGCTTTTGCCGACGGACCTAGGCGAAATGGCAAGGCGGTGAATCGCATGGCGGCTCCTGAATGGGTGAGTTCCCCAGTGGTTGTTGCCGGACTGGGGTCGCCGGTCGGCAATAGACCAGAAGTAGGGGTGCCGACTGGCAGTGCCCCAGCGGTGAGGCCGCATGTCGAGAGAGCTGCTGAACCCCCTGTGGACCCCGCGGCTGCACCAAACAACGTCGGTATTGAACCAACAGGTGTGCCTGCGTGGGAGACCTTGGCTGAAGCCAGCCCAGCCAAACCTGCGAACTCCGGTGCGGTTGCCATGGGTAAGTGCCAAGGACTGCTTGAGTTCAGCAGCGCTCTGTTGGCTGAGTGCGATTCCTTCTTTGACCCTGTGATGCTGGCGCAGCTGGATGCGGCCCTCGCTCATGAATTTGCGCACCGGGCGCAGGGGCAGGTTGTCGCTGCCACTGAAGGAATGTCAGTGGCCCTCCGAGAAAGCAAAAATACTGACGCTCTGGCCCATTTGGCACAACGTGTGGCAACGGCAAAATCAGATGCCACCAAGGCCGCGTCTCAGGCAACACTGGCCACAGACGTGCTGCGGGCCTTGGGCGGCGAAATCTCCGATGTAGGTTTTGACCCTGAAGCCGTCGAAGCGGTTTCCGGTGTCGTGCTGCTTGACGTTATTGGCTCCCTTGAACGAGCTAAAAATGCTCTTGCCGCGGCTCAGGCCCATGCGCAAACTTTATTTGTTGCCCAGCAACGGCTTAGTCAGGCTTGCGCGGGAACCCCGAAGGAAAAAGTGGGTCGCGGCATTCCCCATCAATTGGCTCTTGCCAGACACGAATCGCCGTTTAGAGGGCGCCAACTCTGTGAATTATCCGAGGTCTTGGTGCGGGAAATGCCGTGTAGCATGCAGGCATTCTCCCAAGGAAGGATCAGCGAGTACAAGGCTGGCATTGTCGCTAGGGAAACAGTTTTTCTGTCGCTGGAGCACCGGCAAATGGTGGATCGAAAAATCTGTGGTGACATGGACGCCGTCGAGCTTCTAGGAAATCGAGAACTCGGCGCGGCGGCCAGAAGAGCCGCCTACAACCTCGATCCGGAAGCTTTTGTGAAGCGGCAGGAGAAAGCTGTGGGAGAGCGCTATGTCTCGCTTCGGCCAGCGGCAGATGGCATGACCTTCTTGACGGCATTGATCCCGTTGAAACAAGGAGTGCGTGTGCTAGCCACACTGACCAAGATTGCCGATAGTCTCAGGAATTCTGGTGATGAACGGGGCAAAGGGCAAATCATGGCGGACGCGCTGATGCACCGCTTGATCCAGCACGCCCCATGCAATGATGGCGCTGGAACCGTCAGCGATCACCGGGGTGTTCCGGTGGATGGCTTCCCGGCGGCAACTTTTCCGCCGTTTGGCGCCACGGGCGACCAGTTGTGCACCACCGTGGATGAGGCCAGTATCTCCTTGGAGCTGGTCATGACGGACAGATCGCTCTTTGGTACTGACAATGAGCCAGCCATTCTTGTCGGTTACGATCCGATTCCAGCCCCTATTGCCCGCGACATGGTCCTGAACGGAGGATTCTCAGCTCGAGTGTGGCTGAAGAGGCTCTTCACCCACCCGCAAACCAATCAGCTTCTGGCTATGGATTCTCAGGGCAGACTGTTCCCGGAAGGCATGAAGGAATTCCTTCGGCTCCAAGGTCAACGCTGCCAAACACCCTATTGCGACGCGCCAATCCGGGAGTATGACCACATCAAAGCCTATGTGGCCGGGGGAGCCACTTCTCTGGACAACGGTCAAGGTCTGTGTTCGGACTGCAACCGGGCCAAGGAATCGCCCGGCTGGGTTTCCAAACGTGTCAAGGGCAGCGAGTCCCATGGAGTGGCAGAGGGTGGTCCGGCGGGAACCTGCATCAGCACTCCCACCGGCCACCGATACGTTTCCACGGCGCCTCCGTTACCGGGATACCAAAGCCGGCACAGTGTGGACCGGCAGTAAATTCTGAAGTCGTTCCTTCGCGGAATCCTGCAGTAACTAGGCCAGGCGAATGGCTCGCAGAACCTCGTCATGAATTGTGATCGGCTGCCCTTCAGAATTTTGCGCACTACGGGGCCGGGACTCCGAGACCAGAACCTGCCACTGCTGCGGATCCAGCGAGCTGGCGAGCTCCTCCGTACTGAAGTACAAATCTGGAGCATCTGGTCTCCTGGCACCTGCGTGAATGTCTGATGCTGAGTGGCCCACAATGAGCAGTGTCCCTCCGGGGGTAACCGCAGTAGCGAGTCGAGCGTACAGGGGTTCCCGTTCGTCGCTGGGTAAGTGCATGAACTGGGCGGAAACAAGGCCAAAACTGGATACCGGGAGAGTCCAGGTCAACAGATTCTGGTGTTCCCAGCTGATGGAACCCGCCAAGTCCAGCGCAGCTGCATGCTCCTTGGCGCGTTGAAGGGCTACACGTGAAATGTCCACAGCAGTCACGTCCCAGCCTTGGCGAGCCAGCCATACTGCATCAGCACCTTCGCCGCAGCCCACATCGAGAGCAGTGCGAGGGATATTTGAGGCCCCACGCCGATCGCCAGGCCGTTCATTGTTTGGACCAGAAGTAGGCGCTGTAATGGCGCCAGCATCAGGATCAGATAACTCAGCAACTAGTTGGGGATTTGCCTGCCCGCTCCACACTGTTGTGCTGCCGCCGTAGCGCTCGTCCCAGAAGTTCTCATCGAAGAGGTTCGTCATGGCAACAGGCTATACGCCTGAAGTCCGGCAAATCCTGCGCGCAACATGCCGCACTCGCATTCAGGGACTTTGGGCGCTCCCGAATGAAGAAGCCGTGCAGCAGTTTTTGGTCCTGCGCCCTAGGAGAAGTAAATCCGCCGATGGCAAAGAAGCCGCTTTGATGATTGACCTCGAGTCTGTACAGAAAATCGGATCTGCCACGGCTAAATGGGAGCTCAACGCTCCGGCGGGTTATGCCGTTGAGACGTCCAAAGACGGTTTGTTCTGGGATCGGATGAGTCCTTATAAGGTTGCTGGGCCAGGCAAGGACCAGGTCACCTTTCCAACGACTGAAGCACGGTATGGGCGGCTTGCCGGATTGACCCCCACCCAAGGCTTCGCCACCATGGGGGTGTGGAGCCTCGGTGTACACGGCATCCCCAATGCCGCAGCAGGGGCAGTGGCTACCTCTTCCGGAATTGAAACGCCAAGTTTCCCTGCCCATCAAGCCTTCGACGGGAATGCGGCCACTCGCTGGTCCGCGACCTACTCGGACCCTCGGTGGATCGCCGCAATCTTTAGCTCACTTTAACTCAGATTTGACCTGATCAATTCTTGGTACCAGTAGTACGAATCCTTAGGAGTGCGCTTCTGGGTTTGGTAGTCAACATGGACGAGACCGAAACGCTGAGAGTAGCCCGCAGCCCATTCAAAGTTGTCCAAGAGCGACCAATGGAAGTAGCCGCGGACATCCACACCGGCGTCCATGGCAGCTTTGAGAGCCCTCAGGTGAGCATCGGTGTAGGTGATTCGGCGCTGGTCCTGGACCCGTCCGGCGTCGTCCGGGCCATCGCTATAGGAGGCTCCATTCTCGGTGATGAATAGGGGAGGGAGTGACTCGCCATAGCGCTCCTTGAAGCTCACAAGCAATTGAGTGAACGCTTCCGGGACCACGGGCCAGTCGAAATCAGTGCGTGGATAGCCTTGAATCTCGCGCAAGGAAAACGGAAGAGCTGCATCCAAGGCGTGCCCATCCATGAGCGCGGCGTCCCCGGTGGTGGGCGCACCAACCAAGGTGGGGTTGTAGGAATTGATGCCGTACCAGTCGATCGGCGTGGAGATAATGGCCAAGTCACTGTCAGGGACGGGAGGGAGGAAAGGGGCCACTGCCTCGGGGTAGGTGCCGGTGAGGATGGGGTCGGCAAAGAGCCAATTGGTGATGTTCTCATAGAGTCCGGCGGCTGCACGATCCTCTTCGCTCTCACTGGCGGACCATGTGAGTGCGTGATTGTTCGCGATGCCAATATTCGAAGCTCCCGCAGAACGAAGCGCCTGAACGCCGAGGCCGTGCGCGAGCAACAGGTGGTGTGCGGCAGGGAGTGCGTCAAAACCGAGCGCCAGCCCCGGTGCGTGAATGCCTGCACCGTAGCCGAGCATCGTGACCACAACGGGTTCGTTGATGGTGATCCAGCGCGGGATTCTGTCGGCAAAGTGCTCGCCAAGAATCTGGGCGTAGTCGGCAAATCGTTCGGCGGTTTCCCGATTGAGCCACCCTCCCGTCTCCTCGAGCGCCAAAGGCGTGTCCCAGTGGAACAGGGTGGGGCTTGGGGTAATCCCGGCCTCCAGTAGTCCGTCAACGAGCTTGTCGTAAAACCCAAGTCCGACGGCGTTCACCGCACCTTTGCCGGTGGGCTGGATGCGAGACCACGAGAAGCTGAAACGGTACGCGTCCACACCGAGCTCTTGCATGAGCGCGATGTCTTCGGGATAGCGGTGGTAGTGGTCGCAGGCAATGGCTCCGGTGTCTCCGTTGTGAATGCGCCCAGGCTCGGCCACGAAGGCATCCCAAGTGGAGGGGCCCCGGCCGTCTTCGTTGACGGCCCCTTCAATTTGGTAGGAGGCGGTGGAAACGCCCCACACAAAATCACTCGGAAAACTGGGGAAGCGTGACGTGTCCATGGAGACCTCTCATCGATGGCTTGGGGGACGAGCTTCACGGAATAGAGGAGGGAAGTCAAGGGTTGGGTGCCGCGATGGGTGGTACCTAAGTGCTGGGTACCTAAAGCACTGGCATCCTAGTGCGATGGGTTGGGAAGTTCTGCCCAACGCCCACGCTGGTCTTCGGAAGCTTGGGTCTCCTTGAGAGTGCCTAAAGCCAGTCCCAACATTCAGTGCCAACATTCAGTGCCAACTGGAGGTCGACATCATGCATGCGCCCGTAACGAAGCCCATGAGCCTTTCACATTCTCCCGAGCAGGTTTTCGCAGCGGTCATCAAGACCCTAGAGGCTGGCAAGTATGAGTTGGCTTCTGCCGATGCGGGTACTTGCAGGACCGCATTTTCCAGCGGAAAGTCAGCTGATAAAACGCCGGCTGCCATGGCCGGGAATCTAAACTGACACAAAGCTTGGCATATACCCACAGTGGGCATATGGTGGAGTCATGTCTACCTCGCTAAGCTCATCGGCCTTCTGGATTCTTACCACTCTCGCCAGTGGGCGCAGGCATGGGTACGAGATCATGCTCGAGAGTGCCAAGGTCTCCGATGGCCGCGTGGAGTTGAAAGCCACCACGCTCTATGCCGCTTTGGAACGCCTCGAACGGGATGGACTTGTTGCCGCTGACGGTGAAGAGATTGTTTCTGGACGGGCCCGGCGGTATTACCGGTTGACGGATCAAGGAGCAACGCGCCTCGATGAAGAAGCCCGAGTTCTTCAATCGCAGGCACGAATGGCGCTCAAGCGTCTCTCCGGCCACAGTTATGCCTTCACGAGCCCCGGAGTCACCAGCCGCGTATTCGCGCAGGGTTTCGCGCAGGGATTCGCTCAGTGAAGCGTCCAGTGAGTGACGCAGGGAAGGGCTCAGAGACCCGCTCATCGAACGGCCCTGAGCAGTCACCGGCCAGTACTGCGGAAGCCAGTACCGCGGAAGCCCACACCACACAAGTGCGTTATGCACGCATGTTGCGCTGGTACCCGAAAGCGTGGCGCGAGGAAAATGGCGCAGCGTTGCTCGCCACCATGCTCGACTCCGCTGATGCCCAGGGCAGGCTCAAGCCCAGCACAGGGGAGCGTATCTCATCGGTGGCCCACGGCGTGGGAACACGACTCGACGCCAAGCTAGCGATGCGCAGTGGCATAGCTGCAATCGTTGTTGCGCTCGCAGTCGGCGTCGTTTTCACGTGGGGCTTGCAAGTGCTCGACGAAGCCGGATGCAGCTGGTTGCTGCCCGCGTTGAATGCCGGACTCGGCCCGGCTTTGACCATGGTTTCGGTGTGTTCACTTCTCCGCGAACGGGGCGCTGTCACGGGGCCCCGTGCCCTAGGGATTCTCGCACTCGCCATCATCGCTGTAGGGCTCACTGCGGCCACATGGCAGGGCCTCTCACTCGCCTTCGACGCCGCCGATTCCGGAATGGCCGCCCCCTTCCTCAGCCGAATCGTGGGCCCACTATTCCTAGTGGCCTGGGCCACGGGCACAGCGGCAGCCATGCTCCTGCTCGACTCGGTCTACGCCGGACGGGCCACCTGGCGTCGAATGCTCGCCCTTGTTCTCGCCGGGGGATTCGGCGCCTTGTTCGCAGGCGTGCTGCTACTCATGCCGTACATACCCGCCGCGGCGGCGCTGACTGTCACGGTCTTGGCCGTAGCCCAGGCTCAACGCGACACCAAGGTGGCTCCGGCGTCGACCCTTGAGCATCAAGGCGCCCAGAGCGGCCAGGATACCCAAGAAAGTACGACGGCGGCTCCCGGACTCTCCGTGAAGGCGGCGGTCCCGGGCCTGTTGGCATCGCGGATTTTGGCTGGCGTTAGCGGAGTAGGTGGGACCGTGGGAGTTGTGTACGCGCTGACGGGGTCCTCGTGGGGTGGGGCCAACGATGGGACACAAGCCATGGGGCAGGGCATCACGATTGGTTTGGTATCGGCGGTGCCACTGCTGGCGGTGCTTGGGTTGCGGTTTGGGCCCTCACTTAAACGCAGTCCGCGGCATATTTGGGGTCCGTTATTACTAGCTGCCTTGGCATGTGGATCGATGGCCGCGGCGTATACCAACGCTCCGTCCTGGGACGGTATGGAGCTGGGGATGCTGACGGCATCCGCGTTTGGTGGTGCGGCTCTGGCCTGGTTCCTGTTCCAGATGCTGCCAGGAACGCCAGCACTGCGAGTGCTGCTGGGGGCCCTGATCGGTGCCATTGTGACGGCGTTCCTGGGCATTATGGTCCTGCCGATGCTGGTGTTTGCGCTTCCGTTGGCTGCTACGGCGCTGGTGATTTGGCCTAGGCGAAAACGTCCAGCAGGCTACCAAGCCATGCCCGCGCAAGCCACGTAGAGTCAGGCAACCAAGGCCCGCCCGCCAGCCCACCCGCCAGCAGATTCGAGTCGACACATATGGCCCCATTCCCTTCCTCAGCCTGCAGCCCCTCGTGGAAAACGCGGTCCGGCACGGCTTTGAGACCAAGCCCGGCAAGGGGCTGGTGCAAATTAGCGCCC